>DAIRWC010000056.1:0-8587 GCA_036802505.1 Solirubrobacterales bacterium | reverse complement strand
TTGTGGGCCTCGACGCCGAGCACGTGGGCGCCGGAGACGACGGTGAGGTTGTCGCGGCCCTGCGACGGACGCAGGTAGGCGTCGGCGGTGCTCCAGCGGCGGCCGCCCCGCTGGGTCACCTGAACGAGCGCGGCGCCGTCCTGCTCGTGGCCGTTGTAGTCGGCGATGCGGGGAATGCCCGTCTCCGCGCAGGAGTCGAGGAACTGCTTGGTGAGAGGGCGCGGCGAGCGCTCGTCCTCGACCCGCAGCGGGCCGTCGACGGCGTGGTGCTCGGACGGGCCGCGGGAGTTGTCCTCGGCCCGCAGGAAGTAGGGCCTGATTCCGTCCCAGTCCCAGCCGGTGGCGCCGCCGGCGGCCCACTTCTCGTAGTCGAGCGGGTGGCCGCGCACGTAGAGCATCGCGTTCATCGAGCTCGAGCCGCCGAGCCCCTTGCCGCGCGGTATATAGATGGAGCGGCCGTTGCAGTGGGGCTCGGGCTCGGTGCCGAGGTCCCAGTCGCGCTTGCTTTTGAACTGCTTGGCGAAGGCCGCCGGGATCTTCACGTTGGGATGGCGGTCGCTGCCGCCGGCCTCGATCAGGAGGACGTCGACGCTCGGGTCCTCGCTGAGCCGGGCGGCCAGCACGCAGCCGGCCGAGCCGGCGCCGACGATCACGTAGTCAGGCACCGGGCAGATCCTCGATCCGGTCGGAGATGACGACCGGCGTCTCTCCGGCCAGCAGCTTGTGGACCGGGCAACGACCCGCGATCGCGAGCAGCCGTCGGCGCTGCTCCTCGTTCAGGCCGGTCGGCAGGCGCAGCGTCACCGCAAACGAGAGCGGTGAGAAGTCCTCGTACTCGACGTCGACGTCGACCTCGACGGCGCCGAGGTCCCACCCCTTGCGCGCCGCGTACATCTCGATCGTCACCGCGGTGCAGCCGGCGAGGCCGGCGGCGACCAGGCGGGTGGGGGAGGGGCCCGCGTCGGTCCCGCCTTCGACGAAGGCGGGCTCGTCGACGACGATCGTGTGACCGCCCTCGATCTCGACGTCGTGGACGTATCCCTCGCGGCGGCGAGCGACAACCTTCATCGCTATGCCTTGCGCCGGCCCTCGAAGAGCGCCGGGTCGTCGACGTCGGCGAAGCGGGCCATCGCGTAGGCGAGGTCGGAGGCCCGGTTGACGAAGTGGATCACCGTCTCGTCGGCCAGTTCGCCGCTCTCATTGAGGGCGCTGATGCGGCGCTCGGCGCGGCGGATCGTGGTGCGGGCGACGTCGAGCTGGGCGGAGAGCTGGTTGCCGCCGGGAATCACGAACCGCGGCGGCAGGTCAACCTGGTCCATGTAGCGGTCGATCGCCTGCTCCAGCTCGGCGACCATCTCCTCGGTGGTGCGGCTGACCCCGTCTTCGAGCCGCTCGGCGGCCTCCGGCGCGGTCGCCAGCTCGGCGCCGGCGACGAAGATGTCGTCCTGGAGGCGGAGCAAGTCGGCGGCCAGCTCGGCCTGCTCGGCCCCGCAGAGCGCACGGGCCACGCCGAGCTGGGAGCAGGCTTCGTCGAGCGCCCCGTAGGCCTCGGTGCGGCCGTGGTGCTTGGGCACCCGCCCGCCGTACCAAAGGGACGTGGTGCCGTCGTCGCCCTTCTTCGTATAAATCTTGACCACGGCGTGATCCTACGCCGCGTCGTCTTCAGCCGACTGGATTGAAGACGAGACCGGTGAGGACCTTGGGGAAGAAATACGTCGACTTCGGCGGCATGTTTTCGTCGCTCTCGCAGATCGCCTTGACCTGGTCGACGGGGATCGGGCGGAGGATGAAGGCGACGTCGTAGGTGCCGTCCTCGAGCAGCGCCAGCGAGTCCTCGACGCTCTTCGAGTAGCCGAGCCCGCGCTTGGCGAGGATGTCGTCTTCGCTCAGGCCCGCGATCCCCTTGAGCACGAGCGTCTCGAGGATCGCCGCGTCGAGCCGGCGGTAGGCCTCGGGCTTGCCGGCCAGCTGCTGGTCGAGCGCGGCGATCGCGCTGTCCTTCAGCCGCAGGCGGAAGCCGCGCTTGTGGAAGGAGTCGTAGAGGCCGAAGACGCCGACGCCGTCGGTGCCGAGCGGATCCAGCTGCTCGACCGGCACCTCGGTCGCCTCGAACAGCTCGCGCAACCCCTCGCCGAGGCGGCGCTGGCGCTCGGGATCGTCGCCCAGGCCGGAGAGCAACCGGTGGGTGGGGAAGACGGTGAGGCCGGGGTCGTCGAGCCCGGTCAGCGCCATCAGGGTGAAGTTGTGATCGCCCTCGCCGCCGATTTCGTCGCGGTAGGCAATCGCCGTCTCGTAGCGGTGGTGGCCGTCGGCGATCAGCAGCTGCGCTCCGGCGAGCAGCTTGGTGACCGCGGCGTGGACGTCCGGATCGCCGACCCGCCAGACCTTGGTGACGGTGCCGCCTTCGTCGGCCGCTTCGCCCCAGGGATCCTCCGCCGCGACCGCGGGGGCGACCAGCGGCCACGGGTCCTCGGTGCTGAGCGAGAAGATCGGCGAGAGGTTGTGACGGGTGGCGCGGGTGAGGTCGAGCCGGTCCTTCTTCGGCCCCGGCAGGGTGCGCTCGTGGGGCAGCACCTGGCCCGCGGAGAAGTCCTCGACGCGGACTCGGGCGAGGATGCCGTGGCGGGTGCGGGGCGTGCCGTCGGGGCCGGTGTAGTCCTGGGTCATCGCCCAGATCGACGGCTCGGAATCGGCGACGAGGGCGCCAGCCTGCCGCCACTCGTCCATCGTCTGCGCCGCCCGCTCGTAGGGGTTGTCATCGGTCTGCTGCGGCCCGGTCTCGCCGTAGGGTTTGGGCAGGTCGATCGCGACGGCGTTGTAGGGGGAGCGGTCGAGCAGGTCGGCCCGCATCGCGGCGTCGATCACGTCATAAGGGGGTGCGGCCACATCCTGGAGAGACCCGACCACCCCAAGGTCGTAGTGGGTCGCATGGATGGGGCGCACGTCGGCCATTGGGGGGCGGAACCTAACGGTTGCCGCCCCCATGTGTCGGGAAGCCCGGATAGCTCTAAGATCGCTTTAGCGGGGCGTGGCGCAGCCTGGTAGCGCGCGGCCTTTGGGTGGCCGAGGTCCTCGGTTCGAATCCGGGCGCCCCGATATTTGTAACCACGATCGAGTGAACGAGTCAGACGAGCCGATCCGCGTTGTCGCTTACGACCCCCAGTGGCCCATTCGCTTTGAGCGGGAGCGGGCTCTCCTGGAGCAGGCGATCGGGCCCTGGGTCGTCGGGGGTATCCATCACGTCGGCAGTACGGCCGTTCCCGGTCTCGACGCCAAGCCGGTCGTCGACATCCTGGTCGGCGTCGAGGATCTGGCGACTTCGCGCGCCTGTTCCGAGCCCTTGGCCGGGCTCGGATATCTCTACGCCCCCTACCTGGCGGAGGAGATGCACTGGTTCTGTAAACCCGATCCGAGTCGCCGCACCCATCACCTCCACCTCGTTCCCCGCGACTCGTCCCGCTATCGAGACGAGCTTGCCTTCCGCGACCATCTGCGCGCGAATCCAGAGAAAGCCCGCGACTACGCAGAGCTGAAGCACCGGCTTGCGGCGCGCTTCGAGCGCGACCGCGAGGCCTACACCGACGCGAAGGCCGACTTCATTGCGCGCGCCTTGACCGAGGCCGCGGCTTAGTTGGACGCTTGTCCGTTCACGAAATGCCTGGAAATGCCGATAGCGCAGGCATGGAGGAGCATCCTGGAAGCCCACGACGCCGTGAACGGGTCGTTTTCGAAACCGACCGGCATCTCGTCGTCGGCAACGTGACGCTGCCTCCCGACGGCTACCAGAGCCGCTTCTCCGATGCGGTCAACCGGGCCGACGTCGGCTTCATCCCTCTGCTCGACGTCGAGATCACGCCGCTTGTCGGCGGCGAGACCGTGCGGCACGCCTTCATCGTCCTCGCCAAGGAGCACATCAGGCTCGCCTACCCGATCGACGACACCGAGACGCCCCAAGCGCGGTAGAGGTTTGAATCGCATAGCGGTCGAAAGCTCGACCGCGCGTTTGCGTCTAGGCCGTTTCGCGGCGGCGTTTGCCGCCGCCGGCGAAGGCGCCGATGTCGATCAGGAAGGCGAGCACGACGATGAACCACTCGAAGCCCGTGACCCCGTTCGACGAGGACGCCCACATCGCCGCGTAGGCGAGGGTGGTCCAGGGCAGCAGGAAGAAGCCGAGCAGGGGGAGGACCCAGCTGTCGAAGGCGCGGCTGAGCAGGTTGCTGAACAGGAAGAGCAGGAACAGCGCGAGGCGCGGTGAGATCAGCGCGAAGAGTAGGACGAAGCAGCCGATGCCCGAACGCTACCTTGTATCCATGCTCTTCAACCGCCAGAAGTCGCAGATGCCGGCCCCCGAGGACGCGTTGCCCGGTCGCAGCGAGCCCGGCTTCGACGTGCCCGAGCGTCATGCCGTGCTCGACGCGCCGCTCAGGCCGCCCTTTCCCGACGGGATCGAGACCGCCTACTTCGCGCTCGGCTGCTTCTGGGGGGCCGAGCGCCTGTTCTGGGTCCTCGACGGCGTCTACACGACGGCGGCCGGTTACATGAACGGGACGACCCCGAACCCGACCTACGAGGAGGTCTGCTCGGGCAGGACCGGCCACGCCGAGGCGGTCCTGGTCGTTTTCGATCCGCAGCGGATCTCCTACGCCGATCTGCTCAAGGTCTTCTTCGAGGAGCATGATCCGACTCAGGGGATGCGCCAGGGCAACGACGTCGGCAGCCAGTACCGCTCGGGCATCTACTTCGCCAACGACGCCCAGAAGACGACGGCGGAGATGGCGCTGGGCGCCTACGACGAGGCGCTGCGCGCCGCGGGTCACAAGCCGGTCACGACCGAGGTCGAGCCCGCCGGGCCCTTCTACTACGCGGAGGATTACCACCAGCAGTACCTGCACAAGGTGCCGAACGGCTACTGCGGGCTCGCCGGCACCGGCGTCTCCTGCCGCATCCCGGCCGCCGCGGCCGAGTAGCCCGCGCGCCCGGCGTGGCGAATAGCATCCCGCGCCGGTGACCCCCTCCTTCGGCTCCTACATCGGTGGCTGCCTGGCGACGATCGGCATCGTCTCGGCGCTCGGCCTCGGCGGCTACTGGCTGCGGCGCTGGATCGTGCCCGAGTTCTCCGGCGCGCTCGCCCGGCTGGGAGACGCGACGCTCGCGGTCGCGCTGCTGGTCATCTCGCTCGAGCTGCTCGGCACCTTGAGCATCCTGCGCCTCGGCTGGATCGTCGTCGTCTGCATCGGCATCGGCCTTGGTGCCGCCTGGCTCGGCCGGCGCATGGCGCCGCGGGTCGCGGGCGAAATCGCGGCGCCACGGGTGCAGACAGTCGCCCTCCTGATCGCCCTCGGCGTCGCCTCCTTCACCGTCGCCGAGTGGACCTTTCCCTCGCAGCTCAGCCTCGACTACGGCATGTTCGGCGGCGACACCACCTGGTACCACATGCCCTTCGCGGCGAGGATCGCGCAGGAAGCGTCGACCGTCCACCTGCACTACACCGACCCACTGCGCCTCGTCGCCTGGTTCTACCCGCAGAGCTCGGAGCTGATCCACGCCGCCGGGATCGTCGTTTTCAAGACCGACTGGCTCTCGCCTCTGATCAACCTGATCTGGCTTGCGATTGCCCTGCTCGCCGCCTGGTGCGTCGGTCGCCCGTACAAGGTCGGCCCGGCGACGCTGGTTGCCGGGGCGATCGTTCTCGACGCCGGGGTGATGATCGAAACCCAGCCAGGGGAGGGGCGCAACGACATCATGGGGCTTGCCTTCCTGATCGCCTTCGCCGCCTTTCTGATCAACGGCCATCAGCGCAGGGCGCCAAAGGAGGGCGCGGTCCAGGATGCGCCCGAGCACGACGCTCCGCTGCTCGACAAGGGCCCGCTGATCCTCGCCGGCGTCGCCGCCGGCCTCGCCGCCTCGGTCAAGCTCACCTTCCTC
Organism: Solirubrobacterales bacterium; assembly: GCA_036802505.1. Classification (GTDB taxonomy): domain Bacteria; phylum Actinomycetota; class Thermoleophilia; order Solirubrobacterales; family 70-9; genus VRUE01. The sequence continues at coordinate 2,662 of DAIRWC010000056.1, read as the reverse complement.
GTCCCGGTCGTGGCGATCTGGCTCGGGGTCGTCGTCTTCAGCGGCCGCGGGCGGCGCGTGACGACGGCCTGGGTGCTCGGCCTCACCACCTTCGTGGTCGGCGGCTACTGGTACGTGCGGGCGGCGATCAAGACCGGTGGGAATCCGATTCCGTCCTTCAGCTTCGGCCCACTCCACCTCCCGAAGCCCGACCAGATGCCGCTCGATCCGCGGCCGCGCTTCGCCGTCTCCCACTACCTGACCGACCCGACCATCTACCGGCGTTGGTTCTTCCCCCAACTCGACAACGCCTTCGGCCCGCTCTGGCCGTTGATCCTGATCGTCGCCGTTGCCGCCGCTGTCTTCATCGCGGTGCGCTCGCGCAACCGGATCCTGCGGGTGATCGCCGCCGCGGCGCTGCTCACGGCTCTGGTCTACGTCTTCACCCCGCTCACCGCCGCCGGCCAGGAGGGCTCGCCAACGGGGTTCTTCACCAATACCCGCTACCTCGCCCCGGGCCTGGTCCTGGCGATGACCCTGCTGCCGATCGCCCGGCCGCTGCGCGCGCCCGATTCGCGTGCGCGGCTGACGCTGTACTTCTTGGTGGCGGTCTACGCGATCACGGTGCTGACCACGCCGCGCTGGTACCCGGGCTACATCGTCGGCACCGTCTTCCTCACCCTGGCGCTGGTCTGGGCGCCCTCCGCGCTGGCCCTGTTACGCGGGCGGCGGGCGGCGAGTCGCACCTACGTCGCCGTGGCGGCCGCGGGTGTGCTGCTGCTCGCCGTTGTGCTCGGCCGGGCGCAGGAGGTCCAGTACTACAACCAGCACTACACGCGCGTCACTCCCTTCCTCCAGGACGGCGGGCCGCGCAAGGCCTACACCTTCGCTCGCGAACGGCACGGGGCGAGGATCGGGATCGCCGGCTCGGGCGAGATCTTCTTCGGCCAGTACGGCTTCTACGGCGCCAACCTCGACAACTACGTCCAGTACATCGGCGCCGAAGGGCCAGACGGCACCTACAGGCTGGCGACCACCTGCCACCAGTTCCGTCGCCTGATCAACGAAGGCGAATACGACTTCCTGATCACCAGCAACGCGACCCAGGACTCTCCCGAGGCCGAATACTGGTATCCGGTCTACGCCTGGCTGAAAACCGACCCGGCGCTGGAACTCGTGATCGAAGAGCCGGAAATAACCCCGCAGCCCGATTACGTCTTCAAGGTCAAGGGCAAGCTCGACACCAGCTGCGCCGACGTCGGCCACGAAGGCTGACGCCCGCGTCTCACTCAGGGTTCAGGGCGTGCTCGCGGACCAGCGCCGCGGAGCGCTCGGGCTGCTCCCACCAGAACATGTGCCCGATGTCCTCCATCAGCTGCGGCTCGACCGACAGCAGCGTCGCGATCTGAATCCCGTTGTTGACTCCGAGTAGCCGGTCGGCCGTGCCGTGGATGACCTGGGTGGGGACTTCGATCCCGGCGAGGCGGGCGCTGGTGTCGTGGGCGGCGCAGGCCTGCATCTGCTGGACGATCACCTCCCGCGGCGCGGGGAGCGTGCTCGCCATTGCGCAGAACTCCGCAAAGCGGCTCTCGTCCTCGCGGAAGGCGGGGGAGAGGTTGATCACCCACATCGCGCGGAAGACCTGCTCGCGCTCTCCCGACGCCATCGCCGTCGCCAGCATTTGCAGATCCGCGGGATCCATCAACGTCCCCTCCGGACCGCCGCAGTAGGTCGCGCCGATGGTCAGGCTGCGAATCCGCTCGGGCTGGGCGAGCGCCAGCTCTTGGGCGATCATCCCGCCCATCGAGATGCCGACGATGTGAGCGCGCTCGATCTCCAGCGCGTCAAGCAGGGCCGCGACGTCGCCGGCCAGGTCGGTGACGTCGAAGGGCAGCTGTGCGGGCCCCGACAGGCCCATCCCGCGGTTGTCGAAGATGACGCATTCGAAGCTCTGCTCGAGCGGAGCGAGGAAGGGACGGCCCCAGGTCATGTGGGTTGCGCTCATCCCCTGGATCAACAGCATCGGCTCACCGCTCCCGGCGCGCAGGTAGTGAAGCTCGGTGCCTCCCGCATCGATGCTCGGCATCGAGCGCGATCCTACGGAGATGGGATGCTGAGCGCGTGATTCGCGAGGTTCTCTCCACCGAGACCGGCCTGGCCTTTGCCGCCATGCAAGCGTTGCGCGGCGATATCGCCGACGAGCGCGCGTTCGTCCAGCGGGTCGAGGAGATCCAGAGGCCGGAGGGTTACCGGCTGGTTGCGGCGTTCGAGGAGGGGGAGGCCAGCGCCTGTGCGGTGGCGGGCTTCCGCACCGCCCACAGCCTCGCCTGGGGCCACTACCTCTATGTGGACGACCTCTCGACGCTGCCGGATGCCCGCCGGTGCGGACACGCGCGCGAGTTGCTCGACTGGCTGCTGGCCGAGGCCGAGCGGCTTGACTGCGACCAGATCCACCTCGACTCCGGCGTCGGAATCGACCGGGCCGACGCCCACCGCCTCTACGCGAACGCGGGCCTGGTCATCGCCGCCCACCATTTCGCCCGCTACGCCAGGTAGAGCCGTAACCTAAGCAGACCCGCCCCCGTAGCTCAGTGGACAGAGCGGCTGCCTTCTAAGCAGCGGGTCGCAGGTTCGAATCCTGCCGGGGGTACTGGCCTTGTCGATCCTTACGGTGGTCGAACCG
>DAIRWC010000055.1:0-9154 GCA_036802505.1 Solirubrobacterales bacterium | reverse complement strand
GGGGGGGAACGGTCGCGGTGGCGCCCAGCACGACCGTGGTCCGCGAGTTGGTCGCGGCGCCGGCGCCGGCAACCATCAGGACGAGTGCGAGCAGGCACCCGGACAGGGCGGCAAGCACGGCAAATCGACCGCGTCCTGCGAACCGATCGGCGACTGCGGCCCTCTGGGAAAACCTCGACATACCCGTGCTCCTCTCGTAGAAAAGTCCTGCTGGGACGGGAAGACTAGCCGGAGCAGGGGCCGTCAGGGGCCAGCGTGGCCGGTCGAGCGCCAGCTTCCCGCATATTCGAGCGAGACGGCAAAGCGGAGCCGATCGGCCCCGGACTTTTCGAATTGGAGGGCGCGCGCGGCAGCCTGCGTCAGGTCCCAGGCGTTGCCGCGGCTATATGGGCCACGGTCGATCACCCGGGTCACGATCGAGCGACCGCGGTAGACGAACTTGACCGTGGTGCCACAGGGGAGGCTGCGGTGGGCGACGCCAATCGTTTCCGGACCGAGGGTCTGCCCACAGGCGGTGTGGCGACCGTACAGGCCAGGCCCGTACCAGGTCGCGCTGGCCCACTGCATCGGGGCGAAGGCGATTTCGCTCCCCGGCTGGGCACCGCCGTCGGCGACCGTCGAGGCGCCGCCGGTCGCTGCCTCGGCAGGTGCCGCGGACACGGCAAGTGCCGCCGCGAAAAGCAGCAGGGCAGACCAAGCTCGGGTTTTCCGCCAGGGGCGGTTTGCGTTTGTCTTCATCGCTCTCTCGAACGCTTACGGGGTTAGCTGACGGGCTCGCGCTGAAAGAGCTGCGCTACGCGGCGGATGCCGGCGATTCGCCCCAACTTGTGGGTCCCCCGCTCCCCGCGATATGTGGCGGAGATTCAGCGGAAGTTGGCGGCACGTTAGCAAACGCTAAGACAGGAAATTGTGAAGAGGTTGGAAAGGCCCCCTTTCGGGGGCCTTTCCGTAGCGGGCCTGTAAGCCGGATCCTGTCGTGAACGACCATCTATCTCACCGGGGCCGAAGCCCCGAGGGGCCGCCGAAGCGGCCCTGCGGCCTACCTGGATCTCGCCGGGCAGGGTCGACGATCCTGTTTGGCCTTGCACCGGGCGGGGTTTGCCTGGCCGCCGCGTCACCGCGGCGCCGGTGCGCTCTTACCGCACCATTTCACCTTTGCCTGTACGCAGCTCACGTGTGGCTGCGCCATCGGCCGTATGTTTCTGTGGCACTTTCCCGCGGGTTTCCCCGGGTGGACGTAACCCACCGCCTTGCCCTGTGGTGTCCGGACTTTCCTCGAAGGGTTTTCTCTCCCCCCGCGGTCGCTCGGCCCGCTCCCCGATGCTAGCGCGCAATGCGAGCACGACAGGCACGCTCGCGACAATTGCATCGAATATCCTGCGCGGATGCCGGTAGCCGTCGTCACGGGAGCGGGCGGTGGTCTCGGCCGCGCGATCGCCCTCGATCTCGCCAGCCGCGGCTACTTGATCCAAGCCACCGATATCGACGCCGACGCCGCGGCGGCAACCGCGGCCGAGGTCGGTGCCGGCGCCATTTCCGCGGAGCTCGACGTCACCGACCAGGAGGCCTGTCACGCGATCGCGGCGGCCGCCGCAACCAGGTCCGGAACACTCGATCTCTGGGTCAACAACGCCGGCGTCCTGGCCACCGGGGAGTCCTGGGAGCAGAGCGAGGCAACGCGGAGGGCGATGCTCGACGTCAACGCGTTGGGGACGATGAACGGCACGATTGCCGCCCTGGAGAAGATGCTGCCCGCCGGGCGCGGCCACGTGATCAACGTGATCTCGCTGGCGGGACTGGTTGCGGCGCCGGGAGAGGTGAACTACTCGGCGAGCAAGCACGCCGCGATGGCCTTCACCCTCGGCACCCTCTTCGACCTGCGCCGATCCGGCGTGTCTGGCGTGCAGGTCTCCGCCGTCTGCCCGGACGGGATCTGGACCCCAATGCTTGAGGACAAGCTCGACGACCCCGCGGCGGCCGGCTCCTTCTCCGGCCAACTTCTCACCCCTGGAGAGGTCGCGACGGCGGTCGGCAAGCTGACCGAACGCCCGCGGCCGCTGCTCGTCCTGCCGCGCTGGCGCGGACCGCTGCTGCGCCTCTTCGACCTCTTCCCCCGCCTCGCCCTGCGGCTGCTGCCGCTGGTGATGCGCGACGCGCGGCGGCGCCAGCGCCGCTACAAGAAGCTCATACAGTCCGGAAAGTGGCCTTAAGCCACCTGCGTCAAACTTTTCTTACGACGCCGATCACGCGGCCGATCACGCTCACCTCGGCGCTGCGGATCGGCTCCATCGTCTCGTTCTCGGGCTGCAGGCGGATGTGATCGGATTCGCGGAAGAAGCGCTTGACCGTCGCCTCCTCACCGATCAGGGCGACGACGATCTCGCCGTCGGTCGCGTCGTCGGTCGGACGGACGATCACGTAGTCGGCCTCGAAGATGCCGGCTTCCTTCATGCTTTCGCCGCGGACGCGGAGGACGTAGTCGCCTTCCTCGCCACCGACCACGTCGGGGATCTCGATGTATTCCTCGATGTTCTCTTCGGCCAGGATCGGCGCGCCTGCGGCGACGTGGCCGAGCAGGGGCAGACCCGCCTGGTCGGGCCGGATCGTCTTCTTCGCCTTGTCGATGAGCAACTCGATCGCGCGCGGCTTCGACGGATCGCGGCGCAGCAGGCCAATCTTCTCGAGGTTGGCGAGATGCGCGTGCACGGTCGAGGAGGAGTGCAGCCCAACCGCTTTGCCGATCTCGCGGACGGTCGGCGGATAGCCGGTTTTCTCCGCATAGCGGCGGATGAAGTCGAAGATCTCCTTCTGCCTCTTGGTCAGGTCCAGGTCCACCGGGCAATCCTCCTCGTCATCAAACAAGCGAAGGCGTTCGAACACTTGTTCGCAGCGTACCGCCCGATTCGGACGCGTGCAAGCCAAACCCGCCCGCGCAGCAGCCGATCCAGCCCACCGCAAGCCCCGTCACCGCCAAACATCTAGAATCGCCACCCCCACGCGGCTGTGGCGGAACTGGTAGACGCGCAAGCTTGAGGGGCTTGTGTCCTTTACGGGACGTGATGGTTCGACTCCATTCAGCCGCATCGAAAGCCCCCGCAAGTCGGGGGTTTTCGCGTTTGAGAGCGATCAGCGCGCTCCGGCCGCGCCGCCTCGTGCGCCAGTCGGTGCGCCAGTCAGGTCCCGCCCCGACTTATGGCGGCTGGCACGTCCCAGCCGCGAATCGGCCATCACCGACCTAAAGGCGTGATTGAGCAGCGACGTGATCTGCGCCGCCCGCTCCTTGGCGGCTTGCTCGATGACGCTTGCGCTGAACTGAGGAGCGAAGTAGAGACAGGCAGCAACCAGGGCCGCGACGAGGCGAGGTGAGAACAACCTCGCGATTCCCAGAGCTTCCAATGTCTCCATCGCCCAAGAGTAGGACTCGGACCTGCGGCAACTGAGGCGAGCGGGTCAGGCGGCCGCCTGCGCGGACACCATGTAGGCATCGACCAGCTGGCGGGCATGATCGCGAGCCCCCGGCGTCAGGTGCCCGTAGCGCGAGAACGTCTGCGGTCAGCCTTTTCGATGCGGACAGCTCTTGATGCGCGCGAGACAAGCGTCAGACGGAGGAAGCGCCCTCCCGCTCCCTCCGCCCTCCCAACTCACATCAGCCCTGCTTGTGGATCGCGACCATTGGCACGACGCAGCGAAACACCTCAATCTTCATGACTCATCACCCCCTTTCCGGCTCGAAGCGACGGCTAGCAAGGCCATCGACGGCCGTGGGACGATAGCCAGAATGCTAAGAAAAGTTTCCGCTAATACTCAAAGAGCCCGGCGGCATGTCGATCAAAAGCTGAAAGTCCGGCTGGAGAGCTAGAGTGCTTGACAGATTTCCAGTGAACTACAGAGGAGTTCCTAATGTCTGCGTTCGGTGAGTCGATCAAACAGCGGGCGCTTCGGGTCCGGCCGACCCCGGCGATCGAAAAGCACATCTCGAAGGCCTTTGGCCACTACGTCCGCATCCAGATCCTTTGGATTCTCAATGAACGCATCGCCAGCCCGAGCGAATTGGCGAAGGAGCTCAGCGAACCGCTGAATCGCATCGGCGGTCACATCAAGGTCCTAAAAGAGGCCGGCTGCATCGAACTCGTGGACAAGGTGATCGTCGGCAACGCGGTGCAGAACTTCTATCGAGCCACAGCTCGCATCTTCTTTGACGACACCGAATGGCGGACCATTCCCCCGACGCTCAAAGAGGGCCTGCGGATCACGCTGCTCCAGAATCTGATTGACGATGCCATCGCCGCGTTGGAGAACGAGACCTACGACTCCCTAGACGGATCGCATATGAGCTGGAGCCCGATGCTCATCGACGAGCAGGCCCGGCTCGAAATCAACGAACTCTTGGATCAAACTTTGAGGAAGGCGCTGGCCATCCAGGAGCGCGCGACAAAGCGCCTCGGAACCAGCGGAGAGAAGGGGGTCTCCTACAGCGTGTCGCTCTTGGGCTACCCGTCGATCGGGGGCATCAAAAAGGTAAACCCACCGAAAAGGGGTGCAGCGTCCCCCGCTGTGAGGAAAGCCAAGGCCAAAGCCTCCTCTGGCAAACCACAGAAAGGCAAGAAGCGAAGTCGGGACAGCAAAGCAAAGGCCAAGCGCGAGACGAACTGAGATTCCTTCTGGCTGCCGAAGCGCAGGACCGTTCTCGTTGAAAACTCCGCCAGACGGTCTTGGGCAGACTTCTACGCAGCAGTAAGCGGCCGATCCGTCAGCGTCGCGGTCGCAACGTGGAGCGGACCGCCCTGCTCCCCCTCGTCGGCGAGGTAGAGGGCGACACCCTCTTGCAGGGACTCGAACAGCTCATCCAGAGTGTCGCCGGAGGCGAAGCAGCCGGGAAGCTCTGGAACGTCGGCCCAGTAGCTGCCTTCCTCGATGTGAATGTGCAGCACGCCCCCGGCTGCGGAGCTACCATTCGATGCATGGCAACGGCAGTAAGGAAGCTCGACTTGGAGATCGGCGAGATCGTTGAAGCTGGCGGCCGGCGCTACGAGGTGGTCCCAGACCGCCAAGGGGGACTCACGCTGGAGCCGCCAATCACGCCGATGGCTGAGCTTGACAAGCAATGGGGAACGAGGCCCGCATCTGCCGAGGACTTCGAGCGGGTCGCTGGCGACTTTCCTACTGACGACGAGGGCTAGGTTGCCCAGCATTTGACCGGCATGAGCCGGTCCGCCTTGCGGTAACGATCCTGGGCAGCACATATCCTGCGCCCGTGGCCTCGCCGAGACAAAAAGTGCCGCCCGTATCGATCGCATTTCGCTCGCCGGTTTGGGAAGAAGAGGTCGAGCGCTTGGACTCGCGCGCAGCGGGGCGCATTCAGGCCGAGCGCGCCCGCAGGGAAATCGAAGGCGGGAGGGCCGCACTTGCCTGGAAGCGATGCAAGGCGGCGGGTGATGACGGCACCGAGCTGTCGGGGTGCAGCAAGCTCTATGTCCCGCTCGATGCGCAGGGAGCTTCAGCCGCGCCCTATGGCTTCATTTTCCGGCTGGCTAAGACTGCTGACAATGAACTCGTCTGGAACTTCATGGCCTTTGGCGAGCGCCATCCCGGCAACCCGAGCACTCGCAGCGTCTACGAGCGGGCGCACAAGCGCATCCACGACAGGTATCCCAAGCAGGGTTGAAGCTGGCGGTGCGCCAGTGGTGCGCCAGTCAGACACCGGAATAGCCGGATTCAGCCGGTCACAGCCGGATTGGATTTGGCTCTATAGGCCATTTTCCGCTCTGCAATACGATCCCTGGGCAGCTTGAGGGGCTTGTGTCCTTTACGGGACGTGGAGGTTCGAATCCTCTCAGCCGCATACATATCCTCCTGCAAATCGGGCCGATTTTTGCCAGGCCCCAACCCCTGAGCGCCGGTGCCCTCACGACCCCTACGGACCGTTCACGGACGGTTTAGGGGCCAAGGCTGTAGCTGCGCCAGGCGAGTAACCACCATCCTCAGCGCTCGATCAGCTCGCCGTGCCGCAACTGCTCCACGCCCTCGCGCACCCACTCCTGCCCGAGGCAAGGTCACGGTCGTGAAGGAAGGCGGCGAGCGCCTCGCCCCAGCAGGCTCTCCGCGAGCCACTTGCGAACCGTCGGCTCGCTTACCTCCAGCCGCCCAGCCGCGACTCAGCTGTCTTCGATTTGAACCTCGACGGGGAACTTGCGGTGAAGCTTCTCGACATTGGCCTGCGCGGTCTTGACGCGAATCGTCGCTCGCGTGATGCCCTTGGAGCTCATGAAGCCGGTCCCGACCGAAGCACAGGTGAACTTCCCCGATTCTCCAGCGATTTCGCACGGCCATCTGATCACGACTTCCAAGCCCGAGCCGACTCCGCGCAGGGTGCCCTTGCCTGGGCAGGTCAGTTCGTTGATTGCGAGGCCGTTGCAGTCCTTCAAGGTGAGCTTGCCGACGTCTTCGGACCCAGATCGCAGGATGACGGTCGAGGAATTGGCGCTTGCCGGGTCGCCTTTCTTGCCCGCCTTGGCCTTTACGACTTCGCCCTCGAGATGGAGGCTCTTGCCGGTCTGGGCATGCCCAGACGCCAGGGAGGCGCTCGCCGGGGCGACTGGGACTTTGGGGTTGAGCTTGGTCGTGTACTTCAGCGGCTTCTTCGTGGTGCAGGGGCCGCCCTTGGCCGTCACGGTGCCGACTATCTTGGTCGGGCTGAGCACGGCGCCGACGATCTTTATCTTGAGGGTGAAGGGCTTGACGCCCGAGCTGCCGAGCGGGATGGTTTCGCGTTGCTTGATCGTCTTGGCGAAGCTGTACTTGCCGTGGACGAGCTTCAGCTTGGCGCCGGGGAAGCCGAAGATTGCGAAAGGGACTCCGTGGAGTCCGGGGCTCTTCTTCGCCTTCGGGCACTGCACGGAGCCGCCGCTCATCGCGTACTGGCTGCCGAGCGCCGCGCTGCCCGGTTCGATCGCCGTCGGGTCCGAAGCACCGGTGACCAGGGTGAGGCCGACCTTGTGCTTACCCGTCGAAGTCGTGTATGCCTTGCCTGTCTTCGGCAGCGGAGCGCCAGCCAGTGCGACGGCGGCAAGCAGAAGCGACAGCGCACCGACTCCCAGCGCCGATGCAACGGGCGAGAAGCTGCGCGAGAGAGCGTGGCGCATCGGGGGGGGATGCCACATGCCCGGTGCCGGAGAGGCGGCCGTGGTCGCCTCTCCGGCACTACGGGATGCCACGTGTTCAGCTGTTCGGTGCGCACTCCTTGAGGCCGAGCGCGTGCAGCTGCTTGCCCGCGGCGGCGAAGGTGTCCTTCTTGCCGAAGGCCAATTCGGGATTTGCTTCGATCTTTTCCAGGGTCTGCTGGGAGAGTTCCAGCGCCGAGCTCACCTGCTGTTCCTCGCCGCTTGGCGCTCCCAGGGCCTTGACGCCGTCGATCTGTGACTGGACGTTGGGCACCAGGACGGTTTCCACGAGTTCAGCTTCCTGTGCCTTGCTCGGTTTCTTGTTTTCCAGGCCGTGCTTCTTGACGTAGGCGTTGATTTCGGCTTCCTGCGCCTTTTCGCCCTTGACGCAGACCGCGTTGCCCTTGGCGACGAAATCGGCCTTGCTGATCGCGGCCGTCGTTTCGGTAGAGGTCGAGTTGCTGCTGCCGCATCCAGCCACGCAGACCCCGACGACGAGGGCCGCAATCAGAGCCGGCCCCCAGATCATCCTTCTTCGCATCAAACCCTCCTTAGCCGTTTTCGGACTCCGACCACCCTAACCACGAATCGCCCCCTTACAGCTCGCACGAAAAGGGGCCCGCATGCGATCCGGACGCGCTGCCTGTCGCTCAGAGCGAGAACGATGCAAGACGCGGCCGGTGAAGATGAAGCTGACCTCGGCGGGGGTGAAGCTCCTGACCCGGCTCGGCAAGCTGACGATCGACGTCAGGCTCACCATCGCGAGTCCCGGTCAGCCGACCGTCGCGGACCACCACAAGGTCAAGATCTTCGTCAAGAAACAGGCGAAGAAGAAGCACAAGCGCGGCTGACAGCCTGGGACCCGGGCCTTTCCCTACTCCCCCACGTTGAACTCCCAACAGCATGATCGGGCCGAGGACAGCTACCGTGGCCACCTCGAGTGCCACCGGCACGGTCCAGCCGAACCAGGTGATGCCCGGATTGAGCGCCTTTTCCGCTTCTTCGCTCAGGTTGAGGTGGGTGAAGACGAGGCTGCGCATCGGCGAGACCGCGCAGGTGAGCGGGTCGATGCGGTTGAGGAACGCGAGCCAGCCGGGCAGGTTGGTCACCGGGAAGAGGGCGCCGGAGAGGAAGAACATCGGCATGATCACCATCCGCATCAGGCCCATGAACGACTGCATCTGGGTGACCCTGACGGCGACCATGACGCCGAAGGCCGTGATGCTGAAGGCGAGCAGCAGCTACAAGCCGAAGATGCCGAGGATCATCGCCGGGTCTTCAGGTCGACACCGTGGGTGCTGGCGGCGGAGAGCTGCTGAAGCCCGGAGCCGAGCACGAAGAGGAAGAGCAGCGGCTGGACCAGCGAGGTGACGATCCGCATGCGGTCGTTGGCGAAGCGGATCAGCTCCCGCCGCCAGACGACCTTGATTACTCGCAGCTCGCTGCGGAAGCTGCGCTTCGGCACCTGGACGGTGACGACGGGGTGCGGTCGATCGGCAACCGCGACGCCATCGGGTGCAGCACTCACCGGTGTGCCGACCGGGACTGACCCTCGACCCACTCGCCCGCAAATGCGCCGGGCGAGTGGGTCGAGACCGGGCGCTTCCGTTCTAGTGAGCGCCCTTCGAGCTGTGGTGCCTTTTGTGCTTGGCGCCGCGGGAGACCGACAGCTTGACTTTGCTGCCCACCGGCAGAACCGTTCCGCGATGTTTGCCGACGTGGACCACCCTGCCCTTCTTGATCTTGCGGCTGAAGCGGTGGCTGACTTTGCCAGGCTTGCAGTTGGCCGCCCGAAGGGCTTTCTTGGCCGCTTTCAGACGCCGCCTGCGGATCTTCGGGACGACGCACGCCGGAACAGTCGAGACGACCGTCGTGCTGTCATTTGAGGCATTGGTGTCGATTGCCTGGCTCGAGACGGTCGCCTTGTTGGTCACCGTCCTGAAGCCCGCCTTCACCTTGATCGTCAGGTTGGCGCTCGCCCCGCTGTGCAGGAC
>DAIRWC010000054.1:5671-9438 GCA_036802505.1 Solirubrobacterales bacterium | reverse complement strand
CCCGGAAGCCCTCCTCACCATGGCGCTCGAAGGCCTGGTCGATCGGCATCCCGAGGTCGACCTCCATCAGGTCGTCGATCTCGGTCGTCTCCAGGCCGGCCTCGCGCGCCGCAGCGAGCGCGGTCGACTTGCCCGCGCCCATGAAGCCGATGAAGACGATCGCGGGTCGGCTCACGCGGTCACCCGCGGAGGTCGATGCGCTTCTTGTAGGCATCGACGGCGGCGTGGACGTCGTCGATGTGGTCGCCGCCGAACTTCTCCCGATAGCAGCCGGCCAGGACCAGGCAGACCATCGCCTCGGCGACCACGGCCGCGGCCGGGACGACGGTCGAGTCGGTGCGCTCGCGCAGCGCCTGGGCTGGCTGCTTGGTCTCGGTGTCGACCGAGCGCAGCGGCTTGGTCAGGGTCGAGATCGGCTTGATCGCCGCCCGCACCGAGAGCGGCTGGCCGTTGGTCATGCCGCCCTCGAGCCCGCCGGCGCGGTTGGTCTCGCGCTGGTAGCCGTGCTCCTCGGACCAGAAGATCTCGTCGTGTGCCTCCGAGCCGGGACGGCCAGCGACGTCCCAGGCTTCGCCGATCGCGACGCCCTTGACCGACTGGATCGAGGCGACGGCGCCGGCGAGCCGGCCGTCCAGCCGCTCCTCCCAGGAAATGTGCGAGCCGAGGCCGGGGACGAGCCCGAAGGCGCGCACCTCGAAGCTGCCGCCGAGGCTCTCGTTGGCCTTGCGCAGGCGGTTGATCTCGGCGACCATCGCCGTGCTCGCCTCGGGGTCGAGGCAGCGGACCGGATCGTCGTCGACGGAGACGAAATCCTCAGGGCCAAGGTCCGCACGCTCGGGCGCCTTGACCGAGGCGATCTGGGTGACGTGGCTGTGCACGCTCACCCCCAGCTCCGTGAGCAGGCCGCGGGCGAGCGAGCCGGCCGCGACCCGGGCCGCCGTCTCGCGGGCGCTGGCCCGCTCCAGGACGTTGCGGATGTCCCTGTGGCCGTACTTCTGGGCGCCGACCAGGTCGGCGTGGCCGGGGCGCGGCAGGTGCACCTCGTCCGGCTCGAAGCCCTCGACCGGCCAGGGATTCATCCGCTCCTCCCAGTTGGCGTAGTCGCGATTGGCCACCAGGAGCGCGATCGGGCTGCCCAGGGTGCGCCCGTGCCGGACGCCGGAGCGAACCTCGACCGAGTCGGTCTCGATCTTCATCCGCCCACCGCGCCCGTGGCCGAGCTGGCGCCGCGCCATGTCGCGGTCAAGCGCGCCGCGCTCGAGCTCCAGGCCCGCCGGCATGCCCTCGACGATCGCGACCAGGCCGGGACCATGCGACTCGCCTGCGGTGGTGAATCTGAAACGCGTGCTCATGGGCGCAAGGCTATAGGCGACGCCGCTGGTGAGTTTGAACGTGCAGCAGCACGTCGAAAGTCCACAGCGACCGTCAGGCGCGGGCGGCTTCTCGCATGACGTCGAGTGGCAGCTCGAGGCCGGTCCAGATTCGCAGCGAGAGGGCGCCCTGGTGGACGAGGACCTCGATTCCGTCGACCGTCGCCGCACCCGCTGCCTCGGCCGCCGCCAGCAGCGGGCTCGGCCGCTCGCCGTAGACAAGGTCGATGGCGATCTGACCGGGGGCGAAGCCAGCCGGGTCGAGCGGCAACTCGGCGAAGGGGTCCTCCCCGGCCAGCCCGGCCGCGCTGGTGTTGACGATCAGCTCGTAGGCAACTTGGTCGGGCGCGTCGACCGGAGCCCCGCCGAGCTCGGCGCAGAGGTGCTCGGCGCGCAGCGCGGTGCGGTTCCAGATCGCCACCTCGGCGCCCTCGCGGACCAGCGCCCAGACGGCGGCCCGGGCGGCGCCCCCGGCGCCCAGTACGAGTGCCCGCTTGCCGCCTGGCGACTCGGGCAGCGCGTCGAGCAATCCCTGCGCGTCGGTGTTGTCGGCGCGGATCTCCCCCGCCTCGAAGCTGAGCGTGTTCGCCGCGCCGATCTCGCGCGCCGTCTCCGACAGCGAGTCGGCCAGCGCGAGCGCCGCCCCCTTGTGGGGGACGGTGACGTTGGCGCCGACGAATCCCTCGCCCGGCATCGCCCGCACGCGGCGCTCGAACTCGTCCGGCGCGACGTCGATCGCCTCGTAGGTCCACTCGTCCGCGAGGCCGAGCTCGGCCAGCGCCGCGCTGTGCATGGCCGGCGAGCGCGAGTGGCCCACGGGGTGGCCGAGGACGGCGAGTCGCTTCATTCCCCGCAGGTGTCGGGCGATTCGCCGCCAGCCGCTTCGCGCGCTTCGTTGTAGGCGGCGACGTCGGCTTCGAATTCGGCCGAGTTCGACGAGAAGGCGTCTTCGCCGCAGGTGCCCGGCTTGACCACGTAGTAGAGGTAGTCGACCTTTGCCGGCTGGGCCGCTGCTTCGAGCGAGGCGAGACCTGGATTCCCGATTGGCCCCGGCGGCAGTCCGGTGTGGAGACGCGTGTTGTAGGGCGATTCGACCGCGAGTTCGGATTCGGTCAACGGCTGGTCGTAGTTGCCCGTGGCGAAGCGGATCGTCGCGTCGATCCCCAGCGGCATCCCTTCGTGCAGGCGGTTGTAGATCACCGCCGCGATCAGCGGCCGCTCCTTCTCCAGCTGGGCCTCGCGCTCGACCATCGAGGCGATCGTCACCACGTCGCGCCTCGTCAGGTTCTTGGAGCGCGCGTAGCTCATGTCGACGCCCTTGATGCGGCGCTTGAAGTCCTCCAGCTGCAGCTGTACGAGGTCGGCCGCGGGCGCCCGCTTTTCCAGTTCGAAGGTGTCCGGGAAGAGGAAGCCTTCGTGGCCCCGACTGGCCTTCATGTAGCTGCCGGCCAGGCCCACTTCCTTGGCGACCTGCGCGGTCTGCTCGCGGGTGTAGCCCTCCGGGATCGTCACCGTCGTCGTCTTGAGGACGACGGGCGGCGGCGGGGCGGGGTTGTGGAAGTGGCGGTAGGCGAGCGCGGCCGCCGCTCCACCGAGCACCAGCACCGCGAGCAAGGCGACGAGGCCCAGGCGTCGGCGGCGCTTCACCGTCACCGCTCGCCGACCCTCGCGCTCTTGGCGGCGACGCTCCCGCTCGGCGACGGCGGTGTCGTCCCCGAACCAGTCGTCAGTCATCGTCCTCTGAGCCTTCAATCGCGGCTTGTCCGGCGAGGTAGGCCTGCAGCAGGTGGGCGGCCGCCAGAGAGTCCGGCGCCGCCGCCGCGCCTTCGCGCTTGCTGGCCTCGGCCATCCGCGTGGTCAGCCGCTCGTCGTAGGTCTCGACGGGGATGTCGAGCAGCGCTTCCAGTTCTACGCAGAAGGTGCGGGTCAGCGCCGCCTGCGATCCCTCCTCGCCGCTCAGGTGCAGCGGCAGGCCGACGACGACGCGCTCGACCCCGTGTTCCGTGACCAGCTCGACGACCGAGCGCGCCTCGGAGGGCTCGATCACCGGCAAAGGCGTCGCCAGGGTGCCGCTCGGGTCGGAGATCGCGCAGCCGGTCCGGGCGGTGCCGTAGTCGAGGGCGAGCACGCGCACTATCCGAGCGACCTCATCCGAGCTCCCGCTCGATTGCCTGCCTGGCGACGTCGAGCGCCTCGTCGAGCTTGGCGGCGTCCTTGCCCCCCGCTTGGGCCATCTCCTCGCGGCCGCCGCCCCCACCGCCGACGAGCGGCGCGGCCTCGCGCACGACGGTCGCCGCCGAGACGCCGCGCCCGACCGCACCCTTGGAGACGAGGACGACCAAGCCGACCTTGCCTCCCTCGGCGAGAGTGACCGCGGTCGTCGGGATAACAGCAAAA
>DAIRWC010000054.1:4570-5661 GCA_036802505.1 Solirubrobacterales bacterium | reverse complement strand
GCCTCCCTCGGCGCCGCCGAGGGCGATCGCCGACTCGCCGCCGAGCTTCGACTGCACCCGGTTGGCGAGCTCGAGCAGCTGCCTCTGGTCGGCGATCGGCGCTTGGGAGGCGACGACGTCGACCCCGCCGACCTCCTTCGCGGCGGCAACGAGGCGGCCCGCCTCATCGCCAAGCAGCTGTTTGGCGGCCTGCTTCGCGCCCTCGCCCGCCTCGCGCAACCGCTCCGCCGCGCGGCGGGCGCCGGTCAGCGGATCCTGGGGCGAGTCGAGCAGCTCGCCGACCTCGCGCAGCTGTTCCTCCCGACCACGGAACCAGTCGATCGCCGCAGGGCCGGTCACCGCTTCGATCCGCCTCACGTTTGCGGCGCTGGAGCCCTCGGAGACGATCTTGAAGATGCCGACCTCGGCGGTGTTGGCCACGTGGGTGCCGCCGCAGAGCTCGCGCGAGACCTCGTCGACCTCGACCACCCGCACCCACTCTCCGTATTTCTCGCCGAACAGCGCCATCGCGCCGAGCTTTTCGGCCTCGGCCCGGTCCATCTCCAGCCAGCGCACCGGCCGGCTCGCCTTGATCCAGCCGTTGACCCGCTCCTCGATCGCGGCAAGGTCCTCGGCGCCGAGCCCCTGGCCGTGGTTGAAGTCGAAGCGCAGCTTGTCCGGGCGCACCGCGGAGCCCGCCTGGCGCACGTGGTCGCCGAGCCGCTCGCGCAGCGCCGCGTGCAGGAGGTGGGTCGCGGTGTGGTTGCGCATCGTCGCGTGCCGGGCCTCGTGGTCGACCTGCGCCTCGACGGCGACGCCGGAGGCGACCGATCCGTTGCCTGCCTCGACCTCCAGCGCCTGGTCTTCGCCGAGCCGGTAGACGTCGAGCACGCGGACCTCTCCCCCGTCCCAGCGCAGCACCCCCGTGTCGGCGACCTGGCCACCGCCCTCGGCGTAGAAGGGGCTCTCCTCGAGCTTGACCAGCGCCCGGCCGTCCTCGCCGGCGACCGCGGCGAGCCCGGTCGTCGTCCTGAGCGTCTCGTAGCCGACGAAGCGGGTCGGCGGCGCCTCCGCGGCGAAGGCAATCACCTTCTCGTGGCGGTCCTCGGAGC
>DAIRWC010000054.1:0-4560 GCA_036802505.1 Solirubrobacterales bacterium | reverse complement strand
CCTCGGAGCCGTGCGCGGTGGCGGAGCCGATGCGGGCACGCTGGCGCTGCTCCTCCATCAGCTCCTCGAAGCCGCCGTCGTCGACCGAGAGGCCCTGCTCGGCGAGCAGCTCCTTGGTCAGGTCGTAGGGGAAGCCGTAGGTGTCGTGCAGCTTGAAGGCATCGGCCGCGTCGATCCAGGAGGTGCTCGACTCGCGCGCCTCGGCGACGAGGCGCTCGAGCAGCTCGCTGCCGCGCTCCAGCGTGCGGCCGAAGCTCTCCTCCTCGTCGCCGACCCAGCGGGCGATCGTCTCCCGCTCCGCGGCCAGCTCCGGGTAGGCGCCGGCCATGATCTCGACCGTGCGCTCGGCGAAGCGGCCAAGCCAGGGCGCCTCGAGGCCAAGGGTCCGGCCCTGCTGGATTGCCCGGCGCATGATCCGCCGCAGGATGTAGCCGCGGTCCTCGTTGGAGGGGACGACCCCGTCGGCGATCAGGAAGGCGGCGCCACGCGAGTGGTCGGCGACGATCCGCATCGCCCTGGTCACCGCGCCGCCATCCGCGTAGGAGTGCCCGGACAGCTCCTCGGCGAGGTCGATCAACGGCCGGACCAGATCGGTCTCGAAGACCGACGGGACGTCTTGGAGGATCGCCGCCATCCGGTCGAGGCCCATGCCGGTGTCGATGTTGCGCATCGGCAGCTCGGTTAGAGCCCCGTCGGCGGAGAGGTCGTAGGTCATGAAGACGTGGTTCCAGAACTCGAGGAAGCGGTCGGTGTCGTCGCCGGGCCGCTCGTCGGCGGCGCCGAAATCCTCGCCGCGATCGAGGTAGAACTCCGAGCAGGGGCCGCAGGGGCCGCTCGGACCTGCCTGCCAGAAGTTGTCCTCGCGGCCGAGCAGGACGATCCGCTGCTCGGGCATGCCGACGCCCTTCCAGATCTCGATCGCCTCCTCGTCGGGCCCGAGGCCGAGCTCCTCGTCACCGCCAAAGACGGTCGCCCAGATCCGCTCGGGGTCCATCCCGAACCCCTGCGTCGCCAGCTCCCAGCCCCAGGGGATCGACTCCGCCTTGAAGTAGTCGCCAAAGCTCCAGTTGCCGAGCATCTCGAAAAAGGTGAGGTGGCGGGCGGTTTTGCCGACCTCCTCGATGTCAGTCGTGCGAAAGCACTTCTGCACGTCAGCCATCCGCGGTGCCGGTGGCTTCTCACGTCCCAGGAAGTAGGGCTTGAAGGGCTGCATTCCCGCGGTCGTGAGCAGCACCGAGGGGTCGTGGACGGAGGGAACCAGCGAAGCCGAGGGCACGATCCGGTGGCCCCGCTCCTCGAAGAAGGACAGATAGGTGTCGCGGATCTGCTCAGCTTTCATCGGCAACGAAGCCTAAGTGACAAGCGCTGACACCTGGACCGCCACTCCGTTGAAGCTACTGATGGTCCTCGCCGTAACCTTCAGTAGATGCCCACGCATGCCGAAATGGGTCCGGCATGAGCTCGGACGAGCGACTTGCGCGACGCGCCGCGGAGGGCGACGAGCGCGCCTTCGCGGAGATCTACAAGCGCTACCACCAGGACCTCTACCGCTTCTGCGTGGCGATGGTCGGCAACTCTCACGACGCCCACGACACGCTTCAGAACACGATGGTCAAGGTGCTGCGGAGCCTGCCCGGCGAGAAGCGGGAGATCCGCCTGAAGCCCTGGCTCTACCGGATCGCCCGCAACGAGTCGGTCGAAACCCTGCGCAAGCGCCGCGACAGCGCCGAGTTGGACCAGCACGAGCCCGCCGTCGCTGGAGTCGCCGAGACGGCGGAGACACGCGAGCGCCTGCGAACTTTGCTCGCCGACCTCGAGCAACTGCCGGAGCGACAACGCGCGGCCCTGGTGATGCGCGAGCTCTCAGGACTCGACTTCGATCAGATCGGGCGGGCGTTCGGCAGCTCGGCCGCGGTCGCACGACAAACCCTCTACGAGGCGCGGCTCGGTCTGGGCCAGTCGGAAGCGGGGCGTGAAATGCTCTGCACGGAGGTGACGAGAGCGCTCTCCGATTCCGACGGGCGGGTGACGCGGCGCCGCGATATCCGTGCGCATCTGCGCGACTGCGCCGAGTGCCGGGCCTTCCGCGAAGGCATCGCCAAGCGTCACGAGGACCTGGCCGGGCTGGCGCCGCTACCGCTTGCCGCCTCCGCCAGTCTCCTGCACAGCCTGCTCGGAGAGGCCGCCGGAGGCGGTGCAGGGGTCGCCGGGGGTGGCGGAGTTGCGGGGGGAGTCGGCAAAGTCGTCGGCACGTCGGCGATCGTCAAGTCTGCGGCAACTGTCGCGGCGGTAGCCGTGATCGGCGCGTCTGCCGCCGGTCGGGGCGGTCTGATCGACCTGCCGGTCGTAAGCGACAGCGGGAACGCTGCTGTGCAACGCGGGCCGGAACCGCACAGCGGCCCTGGCGGAGGCGAGGCGGCTTCCCTCACCCGGGCTGCGTCGACGGACACCCGCACTGCCCGCCGGGCGGCGGCGGACAAATCCCCCCAGGACGGCGGACCGAGCGTGAGAGGCGATGGCGAAAGCCCCGGCGCATCGGATCAAGCCGCGCCTGGAGACGGCCCATCCGGCGCCCAGAGGGGCATCGGCCCACCGGGCGGCGGCTACGGGCGCTCGGCCTCCGATCGACGCGGTCGTCCCGAACAGCGCCCCGAAGCCGCCTCGCACGGTCAGCAGACCGCCCAGGCCCACAAACCCTCTCACGCCGCATCTCCGCCCGGCCGGGGCGGATCGGTGGGCAACCAGGGAAATCCCTCGCCAGGAGGAAGTGCGACAGCCAACAAGCCGGTTCCACCGGCCAAGAGCCCGCCGGCGGCGCACACAGCCCCATCTCCCCGGCCCCCAGAGGAAGTCGCCGAAGCCGATGGCGGAGCGAGTCCCGAAACGGAAGCAACGTCTCCTCGCCGCGAACGTTGAGCACGCCCGATATCCGTCCGCAGTCGCCCAGGTCCCATCGGTCTCCCCTGACAACGCGCGGTAGGCCACGTTCACGAGAGACAAGCCCCGGGCCATTGCGCCGCAGGGAATGCACATGCAAGGAGGCACGATGAAGACCATGTTGAAGATCGCGCTCGTCACCGCGGCGCTCGCGCTGGCCTGCGGCAGTGCCGCGCTCGCCGCGGGCAAGCCCGAAGGATCGCCACCGTACGGAAAAGGCGCAGCGAACGGCAAAGGTTCTACGTATACGCCGAGCGAACCGACGCCCGGGCCCAAGGCCGGACTTCCGGCCAAGGCAAAGGCCTACGGCCGCTACTGCCAGGGCAAAAGCAAGAAACACGTCGAGGGCGAAAACGGGACCGAGTTCTCGCGCTGCGTGACCAACATGGCGCAGGCCGTGACCCACAAGAACATGGCTCCGGGCCAGGTTTGCAAGGGCGAAAGCAAGAAACACGTCAAAGGCGAAAAAGGCACCGAATTCTCGCGCTGCGTGAAGGGCGTCAACGACCTGCGCAAGAAAGAACACGAAGAAGAAAGCGCCGCCGCCTGACGAATCAGGCAATCGTGCCGTGACCGACGATCGCCTCCCCGGCGAGCAGCACAGCTGCCTGCCCCGGGGAGGCGGCGTCGAATGACTCGCCGAGCTCGACCTGCAGCTCGGCGTAGCGACCGGGTTCCCCACCTGAGAGCGAAGCCGGAATGGCGGTCGCATGGGAGCGCAGCTTGACCGCGTCGACATGCCTGCCGTCGCGGTGCAGAACGGCGTCGCGAATGCCGACCTGCCTCGTCGCCAGCTGCGCGCGGGGACCGACGGTGACCGTGTTCGCGCCGGCATCGGTCGCCAACACGTAGAGGGGCTCCGGTGCCGATACGCCGATCCCGCGCCGTTGCCCGACGGTGAAGTTGTGGTGACCGCGGTGGCGCCCGATCGCCCGGCCCGAGCCGTCGAGAACCGCGCCCTCGCGGTCGCCGAGGCCGGCATGGCGGCGCAGGAAGCGCTCCTTTCCCTGGCCGGCGAGGAAGCAGAGGTCCTGGCTCTCGGGCTTCCTGGCGACGGAGAGGCCGTGGCGGGCGGCGATCTCGCGCACCTCGGGCTTGCTCAGCTCGGTAAGCGGGAAGCGCAGGCGGTCGAGCATCGCCGGCGGCAACGCTGCGAGCATGTAGCTCTGGTCCTTGTTGCTGTCGGACGCCGCCGCCAGCAACGGGCCATCGCCGTCCTCGACGATCCGTGCGTAATGGCCGGTGACCAGGTAGTCGGCCCCGAGGCGCCCGGCGAGGTCGACCATCGCCGCGATCCGCACCTCGCCGTTGCAGACGATGCAGGGGTTCGGCGTGGCGCCGGCGCCGTATCCGTCGAGAAAGGCGCCGACGACGCGGCGGCGGAATTCCTCCTCCAGGTCGAGCGTGAGGTGTGGGATGTCGAGCGAGTGCGCCACGGCCCGTGCGCCAAGCACCGCCTCGGGCGAGCAGCAAGCCTTGGCCCCGTCGGTCTCCGGATCGGCCCAGAGCTTCAACGTGACGGCAAGCACCTCGGCGCCCCGCTCGCGTTCGAGCAGGGCGGCGACAGCGCTGTCGACGCCCCCGGACATGGCGATCAGGACCCGGCCGGAACGCCGCGCGGCA
>DAIRWC010000053.1:0-9509 GCA_036802505.1 Solirubrobacterales bacterium | reverse complement strand
CGGCGTTGACGTTGATCTTGAACTGGCCCCACTCCTTGGCGAGGGTTTTGGTCATGCCGACGACGGCCATCTTGGCGGCCGAGTAGTTGATCTGGCCGGCATTGCCCATCGTTCCCGAGGTCGAGGAGATGTTGATCAGCTTGCGGAAGACCTCTTTGCCTTCGCCCCGCTCGGCCTTTGCCGCCTCGCGCCAGTGCGGCGCCAGCGCCCGAGCGACCCTGAAGGGGACGATCGTGTGGATGTCGAGCATCGCCTGGAACTGGTCGTCGGTCATCCGGTGGGCGACGCCGTCCCAGGTGTAGCCGGCGTTGTTGACGACGATGTCGATCGCGCCGAACGCGTCGACGCCGGCGGCAACCAGCTGGTCGGGGGCGTCGGGCTTGGTCAGGTCGCCGGCGAAGACCGCGGTCTCGCCGTCGATCTCGCCCGCGGCCTGCTCGGCGACGTCGGCGTCGAGGTCGTTGATCAGCACCTTGGCGCCCTCGCTGACGAACAGCTCCGCCGTGGCCCGGCCGATTCCCCGGGCTGAGCCGGTGACGATCGCCGCTTTTCCATCAAGAAGTCCCATCGATCTGCGCTCTCCTTATAGGTCGTGAAGTCGGCCGGGGAGGCTACAGGCAATGGAACAATCCTGGTTGACTGGCCAGTCGGTCCCAAATTGCCCTGACAAATGTGCCGAGGCGCCGTTTACGCCATGCATCGGTGACATAATGTCGCGTATTAGTGACATTCATCGCGAGTGGAGCGATGTTCACTGGTCTTGAGCGTAAGTGTCTGATAGACAATACGCCGCATCGCGAAAGCGATTGCTGAAAAGCGTGCCCCGGCTGCTTCACCTCCCATGAGCGGTCGGGGCACTATCGGTCGGTGCCGGCCCGGTCGGTCCTTGCCGCCGCGATGGCGGCCAGATCGCCCGGCCGCATCAGCGCCAGCAGCGTGTTGCCTTCGACAATTGCCAGTCCGCCCTTGCGCAGCTTCGCCTTGGCCCCGGTGAGGCGCGCGATCTCGCCCGAGAACGAAGGCTCGTGGCCGACCAGCATCGTCTCGCCGCGACCGGCGGCGAGACCGGTGGAGTCGAAGCCGCCCCCACTCAGCTCGGTGACGATCTCGGGCTCTACCTCGAGCGCCCGGCAGGCGAGTCGGGCGGTGTCCGCCGCCCGCACCTTGGGGCTGGTCAGGCAGGCCTCGAGCTCGATGCCGAGCGCCGCCAGGGCGCGGCCCGCGACTTCCGACTGGCGCTCCCCCTTCTCGGTCAGGCGGCGGGCTGTGTCGTCCCCGTCGCCCCGCTCGGCGTCGCCGTGTCGCAGCAGGTAGATCACGCCGCAATCGTACGGGGCGCGAGCAGCCGGCTGGGCTCAGGCGAGCTTGACGCCACCGTCCGCGGTTACGGTCCAGTGCGGGTTGTGAGCGACCTCCCAGGGGTGTCCGTCGGGGTCGACGAAGACCGCGCTGTAGCCGCCCCAGAAAGTCTCGGCCGGCTCGCGGCCGATCCCCGCGCCCGCCGCGCGCGCCTCCTCGGTCACCGCATCGACCTCCGCGCGGGAGCCGAGGTTGACGGCAAGCGTTACGCCGCCCCAACCGGGCGTGTCCTCGACGCAGCTGTCCTCCGCCAGGCGGGTCCGGTCCCAGAGTGCGACGACCATCTCGCCTGCCTGGAAGAAGACGACGTCGTCGCCGGGATCGGCACCGGTCTTCCAGCCGAGCGCTTCGTAGAAGCGCCGCGCCCGCTCCAGGTCGGTGACGCCGAGGGTGATCACGTTGAGCCGCTGCTTCATCGGCCCGCCTCGCCCGGCGTGGACATGAGCAGCCGGTAGCTGAAGATCGTCTCGAATCCCATCCGCAGGTAGAGGCTCTCACCCATCGGCGATGAAGGTCGCCGCGTTGTCGGCGGTGAGGCCGTCGTGGTCCTCGTAGAAGGCGAAGATCTCCGGCGGGAAGCCGATGCTGGCGTAGGCGCCGCTCGCGACCTGCCAGTAGTCGGCGGCGTCGCTCGCCGAGACGACCCGACGCAACTGGACGCCGGCCGGGAGAGGGCATTCCTCGGGCCTGCGGTTGAGCACCATCTCGGGCATCGCGTAGACCTCCTTCAGTCCGGCCGCCTTGGCGGCGTCGATCAGCTCGCGGTCCTCCACGCCGCCGTCCCGCGCCCCGACGGCGAAGCCGCGCTCGCGGGGGGCGAAGAAGGCCTGAGCCCGCTCGAGCAGCTCGCCCGGATCGAGCTCATCGGCGACGCGGAAGGCGGCGTTCGATATCACCGGATGTGGCGAGCGGCCGGCGCCGAAGACCCACCCCGAGCCGACCTCGATCTCCGCGCCGGGGTCGAGTTCGAACAGCTGCCGCGAGCTGTCGATCAGATTGAGGTGAGCATCTCGGTGGGGCATCAGCAGCCACCCAACCTGGCCAGCTTGTGCCGGTAGATCCGCATCGAGCTGTGGCTCCAGTCGCCATGGGTCTGGCCGCGCAGGCTTGGGACGTTCTCTCGGTGGTAGGGCGAGCTGAGGCTCTCGGCGTGGCCGATCACGTTGCGCAGGCGAATCTGGAAGCGGCACTGGAGGTAGTGCGTCAGCTGCAGCGAGGCGTGCAGCTGGCGGCGATTGCCGAGCACGTCGGCATCGCTGAAGCCGGTGTGCTCGATGCCGATCGCGGTCCAGTTGAGCCCGACGGTGTGCCGGCAGCGGGTCCTCAGGTTGACCAGCTGGAAGATGCGCCCGGATGAGGAGACGACGAAGTGGGCGCAGACGTTGGGCAGCTCGTGCAGCTCCGGATCGGGCACATCGGGGGCGAACGTGTTGTAGACGGCCGCGGCGGTGCCGGCTTCGGCAAAGTGCTCGACGATCACGTGCGGATGCCGCAGCCGCCAGGTGTGTTCGCCGTAGTGACGCTGCGAGTAGGCCGCCATCTGACGCTTGCGCTTCGGCGGGAAGGGGATCAGCCAGCGGGTGATGTGGGGCCTGAGCTGCTGTGGCGAGCCGGCGGCGGCGAGTGGCCCCGACGGCAGCGCGACCGCGCACGCCAAGAGCGCCGAGGCGATGAGGAGTCGGGCGATCGTCTTCTTGGCCAGCCAGGACAGCATCGACGCCTCCTTTGCCGTGAATCGGTCCCGCGGAACCTAGCGCGGGGCGGTGGTGGGGGAGAGTCTCTCCCGCCCAAGCCTTAGGTGGGAGGACATGCTCAACATATGGCACGATGTATGGCGTGAGGAGAACGACTATTTACTTAACTGAGGCCCAGAAGCAGGAGCTGGAGGCAATAGCCGCTCGCACCCAGCAGACCGAGGCCCAGCTGATCCGCGAGGGGGTCGATCACGTGATCGACCGGAACCGGCACCACAAGCGCAAGCCCGGCCCCCTTTTCGCTCTCCACGATCCGCTGCTCGACGATCCGGAGCGGGTCGATGGGGCCCTCGAAGGGTTCGGCGAGTGATCCTCGTCGACACGAGTGCGGCTTTGCAGCTCGCGAGTTCGACCGCCCACCGGCACGCCGAGGTGGTGGAGGTGGTGGGCGAGCTGGATGGGCCGTTCCTGCTTTCGCCATTTGTTCTCGCCGAGCTCGACTACATGCTTGGCACGAGGCATGGCCAGGGGGCTCAGCCGGCAATGTTGGACGACGTTGGTAAAGGGGCCTACGAGCTGGCCGAGTTCGATCGAGCGGACGTGGGTTCGGCGGTCGAGGTCATTCGACGATACGAAGATCTGCGGGTCGGTTTGGCCGATGCCTCCATCGTCGTCTTGGCGGAAAAGCATCAGACCAGCGACGTCCTTACGTTTGACTTCCGCCACTTCCGGGTGATGCGTGGGCCAGGGGGGAGGCCGTTTCGTCTGCTCCCCGACGACTACGACCGCTGATCTCGGCTCTCCAGCCCTACCATCGGGCGCTATGTCGCTCGCGCTCGGCCGTCACCTCCTCTTTCGCGAAGCTTCCCGAGGCGGTTGGATCGCGATCGTCGCCGTGGTGGCGGTGATACTGCTGGTCCGCTTCTGGCCCCTCATAGTCGCCTGGATCGAGCGAGAATGGGGTTCGCGATGAGTAGCGCCGAGGACACGCTGCGTGCTGCCTACGCGGCCTTCAACGCCCGCGATGTCGCGGGCGCCCTGGAGCTGATGCACCCGGGGGTGGATTGGCCCAACGCCTGGGAGGGAGGCCGCGTGGTCGGCCACGATGCTGTCGCCAAGTACTGGACCCGCCAGTTCGAGTCGATCTCGAGCACGGTCGACCCAGAGCGCTTCGACCACGGGTCCGACGGCAGCATCACGGTGACGGTGCATCAGGTGGTCCGCGACGCGAAGACGGACGAGGTCCAAGCCGACACCCATGTGCTCCACCGATACCGACTGCGGGACGGCCTGATCGTCCGCATGGATGTGCTGGACGCGGTCGCCTGAACGCCAAGGAGGCAACAACGGGGCGTCAGTGGTGTCGGCTCGATAACTGAAATAGAGCTAAGAGGACGATAATGGAGCTAATCCGTTGCTTCATTAGCGCCATGACGCCGGGCTACAACCCCATCAGCTTGCCGAGGATCTCCTTCACGAGTTTTGGGCATAGCGTGGCAGGACACGCGGGGTCATCGGAGGGCGAGGATGCTCCGCAAAATGAGCTTGCTCGCGGATCAGGGTGACGACCGCGAGTGATCGCCGGGGACCTGGCTGATGTGTCCGGATCGTGTCCGCGTAGCTACCCGGCGTCGGGGAGGTCTTCGTGTGTGGCTGTACCGGTCCGATCGATCTCGACCCGTTTGTTGAGCATCCACTCGGCGGTTGCCTCGCCTGCGGCGTTGGCCTGCCGCTCGATGTAGTCGAACGCGGCATCGAGCAAAGGCCACAGTGCCTTCCGCGTCCGGGTCTGCGGCAAGATCAGAAGGCCGGTGTGAAGATCGACGCGTCGGTACAAGGCAACGAAGTCGGCCTCGTTGTTGGTGACGAAACAGCCTCCTCGTCAATAGCGATCTTGTGAAGGATGTCATCACGGACGCCGAGCAGGTCGCGGTCGCGGTTGCAAGTTGCCCAATAGCCGCGACGGTTCGCTCGCTCTACGAGAGTCGGCGACAGGCACTCATCGATCCAGAGCTTCACATCGCTGCTGCGCGACCAGCCGATCGGGCCCGATTCTGTCCAGTTGGACGCCCCCGGCGTGGATTGCCCTTCGCCCAGAGCACCGCGACGTCGTATGCCTCCTCTGGAATGTGGGGGTAGTCCTCCTTGAGTGCCTTGGCGCTCTCCCCGCCCTCGACTAGCTGAGCCAGCGTTCGCACCGGCACCCGCGTTCCGCGAATGACAGGCGTTCCACCCATCCTGCCCGGATCGGTCTCGATGTATTGCTCGCGTAGGCGCACGTAGTCGAAAGCTCGTTTGGCCACGTCGGCGGCGTTCTTGGTCATCGCAATCCGCAGAGCGCGGGAAAGCTCGAATTCCTCCGCCTTTGCAGGATTCCGCTTGACGATCCAGTTCCGGATCTCGCGCTTGAGCTTGATCGACAAGCTGATCGGAAGTTCCGAGAGAAGGGCCAAGGCCGCAGCCTCGTCAGCCGCCAGCAGCGTCCGCCCCCTTTGCCGCCTGGCTTTCGTCACCCGCTGCTCCAACACCTTATTCACGGCATTGATCGAAACCCCGCTGATCTCAGCGATCTCGTTTCTGGTTAGCAGGGGAGTCTTTGAAGCCATAATCTGTACCCAACAAGGCACAGATTAACAGGCGAGGTTGACGTAGGTGCGGGCGAACCCCGCCCGCACCCGATGTTCTCAGGGAGTCTGATTAAGAATCTTGAGGAAGTGAAGCGCTGCACGAGTTGGTAGGACGAGGCCATTTGGACAGCGCAGAAGCCCTATGCCCGTCAGATCGCGGACCGCACGCTCTACACCATCCCCTTCGGCGAAGTTTTCGGAGTTGTTGGTGATCTCGCTCACCAGGTCGGGAACGATGAGATGCGTTGGATGGAGACTGAGAACGTAGATCAGGACAACTGCCTGATTGCGGATATCTTCGGCGGCAGTTGGCGATGAGGTGCAATCGCCAGTTCGGTTGCGGTCATGCATTGAGTTCCTCTCCTGCGCGACGTCCCGAAGGGGCGTCTTTGCATGACCTGTCCATCCAAAACGGGCAATGCCCCCGTCCCTTTTGTTAAGGCTTGGCAGCCGAGAGTTGAGAGGACCTCTACAACCCCATCAATTTGCCGAGGATCTCCTTCATCACCTCGTCGGTGCCGCCGCCTATTGGGCCCAGGCGGGCGTCGCGGACGGCTCGCTCTATGCCGTACTCGCGCATGTAGCCGTAGCCGCCGTGGATCTGGAGGGACTGGTCGGCTATCTCGAGGACGGCGCGTTGGGTTACGAGCTTGGCCATGGTCACGTCTTTGATGCAGTCGTGGCCCTCGTGGAAGAGGCGCAGGGCGTTGTAGGTGAGGGCTTTGGAGGCCTCCGCCTTGGTCGCCATCTCGGCGACCTGATGGCGGATCGCCTGGAACTTGCCGATCGGGCGGCCGAAGGCTTCGCGGTCGAGGGCGTAGGCGACCGTCGTCTCGATCAGGCGCTGCATCGCGCCGACGGCGCCGATCGCCATCAGCAGCCGCTCCCAGGCGAAGTTGAACATGATCAGTTTGAAGCCCTCGTTTTCCTCGCCGAGCAGGTTCTCCTCGGGCACCTCTATGTCGGTGAAGGCGAGCTCGCCGGTGTCGGATGAGTGCCAACCCATCTTCTCCAGCTTCTGCGCCACCTCGTAGCCGGGCATCTCGCGCTCGAGCACGAGGAAGGAGATGCCGCCGTGGCCGCCCTCCTTGGTCGTCTTGCAGGCGCAGACGAGGAAGTCGGCACGGACGCCGTTGGTGATGAAGGTCTTCGAGCCGTTGACGACGTAGCCGCCGTCGACCCGCTCGGCGAAGGTCGAGATGCCGGCGACGTCGGAGCCGGCGCCCGGCTCGGTGATTCCCAGCGCGCCGATCTTCTCGCCGGCGATTCCCGGCACCAGCCAGCGCTGTTTCTGTTCCTCGCTGCCGAAGTTGAAGATCGGTGGCATCGCGATCGAGGCGTGGGCGTTGAGCCCGGCGGCGACCCCGCCCGAGCCGCCCGAGCGGGCCAGCTCCTCGACCCAGACCGCGTCGTGCAGGTGGGTGCCGCCCTGGCCGCCGTAGGACTCCGGGAACTTCAGCCCGAGGAAGCCGACCTCGGCGCAGCGGCCGTAGAGGTCGCGGGGGAATTCACGCGCCGCCTCCCACTCGTCGACGTTCGGCGCGATCTCCTTTGCGACGAAGCGGCTGACCGTCTCGCGCAGCTCCTCGTGCTCCTCGCCGAAGGGCGGCATGGTGGCCCGCGCGCCGCTGTCTTTGATCACCGCCACGGGAAGAAGCTAGCGCTTCACCGGATCGACACGGCGCGTCAACGAAATGGTCACGGAAGCTGACCACCTCGTTAACCGCTGGGCTCAGGCCCGCGCCTAGCTTCGCCTCAGCGCGCTCGCCCATCGCGGCAAGCGTGGGAAAAATCGAAAGGAGACGCAGGTGATAAGACGTACGCAGATGCTTTCTCTGCTGGTCGCCGGAGCGATAGCCATTGGCGCCGCCGCTCCCGTGTCAGGCGTGGCCTCGCCGCCGAGCTGGCCCAGCCTCACCAGTGTGCCGAATGCCAACACGAGGTCGGACGGCTACGCGCCGGCGAGCAAGCTCTCGCCCGAGCTGACCCAGACCGCGGTCGTGCAGGGCGCCACCCGGCTCGAGAACCCCTCGCCCCTCACCTCCTACTACGGCTACGACAACGACGTCCTCGGCCTGGGCGGCCAGCCCTTGATGGTCCCGACCCCGGCCAGCCCCGCCTCCGAGGCGAAGAAGAGCGAGCCCGACGAGAACACCTACCTCGTCTTCAAGCACGGGCTCGACGGAGCCGAACCCGGTTACGACTACGGCACCCACTTCCTCTTCCAGGGGCACGAGGGTGGCGCCGGTGGCGCTGGCTACATCACCCGCGTCAACCTCGACGCGGACGCCGATCACCGCGTGACCCTGCTGGCGACCTCCGACGTCGGCGGCCACCCGCTGGCGACGATCGACGGCTCGACCTGGGACCCGTGGGCGAAGCGCCTGCTGTTCACCACCGAGAACACCGCTGCGCCGACCTACGCGGCGACGCCGAACTTCCCTTCGGCGGTGGTCGACGTCTCCGGCGCGCTCGGGCGCGGCGGCTACGAGGGCATCATGGACGACTCCGACGGCAACATCTGGATCGTCGAGGACGTCGGCGGTTCGAGCAAGCCGGGCACCACGGCGAAGCGGCCCAACAGCTTCGTCTACCGCTACGTCCCCGCTCACCCGGGCGATCTCCAGCACGGCACGCTGCAGGTGCTGAATGCGGCGAACAGCCCGATCACGTTCGCCAGTCAGGAAGCGCTCAACAGCCCCGATCAGCTCGCTTTGCACACCTACGGCAAATCGTTCGACACCCGTTGGGTGACGATTCACGACACGGCGGTCGACGGCAACGCACCGTTCGTCGCGATCGACCTCGCCAAGGCGAAGAACGCGACTCCGTTCAAGCGTCCTGAGAACGGCCGCTTCCAGCCCGGCTCGAAGTTCAAGACATTCTTCTTCGACGAGACCGGGGACACCAACGCGACCAGCCCGGAGAATCTGGCCGCCGGTGGCTGGGGCTCGATCATGAAGCTCACCCAGAGCAACCCGAGCGCGAGCACCGGCAAGCTGTCGCTGTTCTACCGGGGTGACGAAGTGCACGCCGGCATCGACAACGCGACGTTCGTCTCCGAGAACCAGATCGCCTTCGTCGAGGACGCGGGGGACATCCTGCACGGTCAGCGCAACGCGCTCGACTCGGGCTACGTCTGGGACGTCACGAAGGACTACTCAAACGCCGCCAACCAGCCGACCCGCTGGCTGGCCGAGGGCCGCGACCCCTCGGCGACGCTCGACGCCGCCAACGGCGGCTTCGGCTCCAACGAGGGCGACAACGAGATCACCGGCGCGATCGTCTCCGACGGGGACACCAATACCGACGGGATCCTCGGCACCAAGCTGCCGGACCTGGGCAGCAAGAAGTGGCACTGGCTCTACACCCAGCAACACGGCGACAACCGCACCTACGAAGTGACCGTGAAGAGCGCCCACGGCCACGACGACTAGGTCGGCGGGGTTTTAGAGCCCGTAGCTCTTGCCGATCACGTCGAGCATTACCTCGTCGGTGCCGGCGCCGATCCGGTTGAGGCGGACGTCGCGGTAGGCGCGCTCGATCTCGTACTCCTTCATGTAGCCGTAGCCGCCGAGGATCTGGATGCACTCGTCGGCGACCTCGCAGGCCATGCGCGAGGAGAAGAGCTTGGCCATCGTGATCTCCCTCACCGGGTACTCGCCGTTGCCGAAGCGCCAGGCCGTCGCGTAGGTGAACTGCTTCGCCGCCTCGGCCTTGGTCGCCATCTCGGCGAACTTGTGGCGGATCGCCTGGAACTTGCCGATCGGGCGACCGAACGCTTCGCGCTCGAGCGCGTATTCGAGCGTCCGCTCGAAGACCTTCTGCA
>DAIRWC010000052.1:0-9519 GCA_036802505.1 Solirubrobacterales bacterium | reverse complement strand
GGCAAGCCGGTGCTGGCGCTGGACGAGCCGTTCGCCTCGCTCGACGCGAGCACCCGCGCCGAGATGCAGGGCTGGCTGTCCGAGGCGCTGGCAGCAGACCCGCGCACGGTGGTTCTCGTCAGCCACGACGTCGAGGAGGCGCTCTATCTCTCCGACCGCGTCGCCGTGCTCTCGGCGCGGCCGGCCGGCGTGGTCGAAGAGCTGAGCGCGCCGGCGCCCCGCGCAGCCGACCGCGACGCCGCGGTCACCGCTCCCGAGTTCATCGTCGTCCGCGAGCGCGCGATGGCCGCCCTGCACCGGGCCTCAAAGTGAGGTCCTGTGTCGCAAAAGGGTCGCTATGCGGAACTAAAGCGACACAAGGGGCGGCGTGGCTATTGCCCGTGGTGGTGCTTGCGGCGCTGATCGGCGCCTGGCAGATCGCCGCGAGCAGCGGCCTGCTCGCGAACGCGCTCAACGTCGACAGCATTCTCGCCCCCTCTCCCGCCGAAATCGCCTCGTCGCTGTGGGAGAACCGCTCGCTGCTCGCCGAAAACGCCTGGGTCACCCTGCAGGAGGTCCTGCTCGGCTTCCTCTGCGGGCTCGCGGCGGGCCTGGCCTTTGCCGTCCTGCTGCGCATCTCCCCAACCCTGCGCCGCGCCTTCTACCCGCTGATGGTTGCCTCGCAGGCGATTCCGATCCTCGTCATCGCCCCGATCCTGGTCGTCTGGTTCGGCTACGGGATCGGGCCGAAGCTCGTCGTCGTGGCGCTGATCTGCTTCTTCCCGATCGCCGTCAACGCGACCGACGGGCTGCGCTCGGTCGATCCGGAGGCGACCAAGATGATGCGCACGCTCAACGGCTCCCGCCTGCAGGTTCTGTGGCGCCTGGAATGGCCCACCTCGCTGCCTTTCGTCTTCAGCGGCGCCCGGATCGCCGCGGCGTTCGCGCCGATCGCCGCGATCTTCGGCGAGTGGGCGGGCGCCAACACCGGCCTCGGCGTCCTGATCCGCGAAGACAGCGCAAACCTGCAGACCGCGCGCATGTTCGCCGCCGCCGCGATCCTCAGCGCGATAGCGCTCTTGCTCTACGGCTCCATCGCCTTCGCAGAGCGCCGCGTCGTCACTTGGCGATAGAAATCAGGGGATGAAGTTCCCCCGACTGCCGGCGATCGCCCTCGCCGTCGCCCTCCTCGCCCTCGCCCTGGGGCTGTCCGCCTGCGGCGAGAAGAGCGAGGACACGACCGGCGCGGCGACCGAACCGCTCAGCCTGACGCTCGACTTCTACCCCAACCCCGACCACGCCGGCATCTACATGGCTCAGAAGCTCGGCTACTTCCGCGAGGCCGGCCTCGACGTCTCGATCCAGACCCCCGCCGACCCGGCGGCGCCGATCAAGCTCCTCGCCGCGGGAAAGACCGACCTGGCGATCTCATACGAGCCCGAGGTGATGCTTGCCCGCGAACAGGGCCTCGACGTGGTCGCCGTCGGCGCGCTGGTCGACCGCCCGCTGACCTCGCTGATCTGGCTGAGGAAGTCAGGGATCAAAGGGGTGGCCGACCTGCGTGGCAAGACGATCGCGACCGCCGGCATCCCCTACCAGGACGCCTACCTGAAGACGATCCTCGCCCGCGCCAAGCTGACCCCCGCCGACGTGAAGAGCGTCAACGTCGGCTACGGGCTGCTGCCGGCGCTGGTCGGCGGCAGCGCGCAGGCGATGCTGGGCGGGTTCAGCAACGTCGAGGGGGTCGACCTGCGGCTGCGCGGCAAAGACCCGGTCGTCACCCCGGTCGACAAGCTGGGCGTGCCGACCTACAACGAGCTCGTCTTCGCCGCCCGCCGCGACCGGCTCGAAGAAGACCCGCAGGCGATCCGCCTCTTCCTCGGCGCGCTGGCGCGGGGCACCGCCGCGGCGATCGAGAGTCCCGGCGCGACGACCAAGGCATTGCTCGAAGCCAACCCGAACCTCGATCCAAAGCTGACCAGGGCCGAGGTCGCAGCGACGCTGCCGCTGCTCTCCAGGCGCGGCACGATGATCCCCGCCGAGTGGAAGACGTTCGCCGCCTGGATGAACGAAAACGGCTTGATCTCCGGTCGCCCGACGACCGCCGAAGTGCTCAGCAACGCCTACTTAGCGGGCCAGATCCCCCAGTAACTCGAAGCCGCCCTCTTTCAGCAGACTCGTCACCTTCTGCGCTGCGAGCGGGCGTGAGAAGAGGTGGCCCTGGGCGTAGTCGCAGCCGAGCCGGCGCAGCTCCGAGAGCTGCGCCTCGTTCTCGACCCCCTCGGCGATCGAGTCGAGCGAGAGGGCGCGGGCCATGCCGATCACCGCCTCGACGATCGCCGTGCGCTCCTGTTCGACGCCGAGGCCCTCGACGAAGGAGCGGTCGATCTTCAGCGCGTCGAAGGGGAAGTTGTTGAGGTAGGCGAGCGAGGAGTAGCCGGTGCCGAAGTCGTCGAGGACGAGGCGAACGCCGATCTCGCTCAGCGCCTCCAGGGTCGCCGTGGCGCCGGCCGACTCCTCCACGAGCACGCCCTCGGTCACCTCCAGGTGCAGGTTGACCGGGTCGAGGCCGGTGCGGACGAGGATCTCCCGCACCGAGTCGGCCAGGTCGCGGTGCGCCACCTGACGGGCCGAGAGGTTGACAGCGACATCGAGGGGCCGCTGATCGGGACGCAGGTCGTGCCAGCCGAGCGGCTGGCGGCAGGCCGTCTCCTGCCCCCAGCTGCCGATCGGCTCGATCAGGCCGCTGTCCTCGGCGATCGAGACGAACTCGCCGGGATCGAGCAGGCCGCGCTCGGGGTGGTTCCAGCGCACCAGCGCCTCGACGCCGACGATCTCGCCGTTGCCGAGGGCGACGACCGGCTGGTAGTGCAGCTCGAGCTCGTCGCGCTCGAGCGCGTGGCGCAGCTCGCGCTCGGTCTGGAGCCGGCGCACGGCGCGCGCCCGCATCTCGGCGTCGAAGACCACGCAGCGCCCCCG
The DNA here is from genome assembly GCA_036802505.1 of Solirubrobacterales bacterium. Taxonomy (GTDB): domain Bacteria; phylum Actinomycetota; class Thermoleophilia; order Solirubrobacterales; family 70-9; genus VRUE01. Next base: position 6,561 of record DAIRWC010000052.1, on the reverse strand, counting down.
GCCGCGCTCCTTCGCCCGGTACATCGCCGCGTCGGCATCGCGGATCAGCAGCTCGGCGTCGACCGGGTCGCGGCCGGTGGGCCGGGCGACGGCGATGCCGATGCTGGCGGTGACGAAGTGGTCGGCGCCGCCCATCGAGTAGGGCTCCGCGAATGCGCCCGCCACCCGGTCGGCGATCGCCAATGCCTCGTCCTCGTCGGTGAGGTGGTCGACGAGGATGCCGAACTCGTCGCCGCCGAAGCGGGCGACGATGTCGCCCGGGCGCAGATGGGCACGCAGGCGCGGCGCCACCGCCCGCAGCAGATCGTCGCCGGCGTGGTGGCCGATGCTGTCGTTGATCAGCTTGAAGTGGTCGAGGTCGAGGAAGAGGATGCCGACCGGCGAGCCCGAGGCGATGCTGCGGCGCAGCGCGTCGCGCAGCGAGTCGACGAAGCTCGGCCGGTTGGGCAGACCGGTCAGCGAGTCGTGCAGGACCCGGTGGCGCAAAGCCTCGTCGGCGCTGTGGCGCTCCAGAGCGTCGGCCAGCACATTCGCCGAAGCCTGGACGAAGTGGACGTCCTGCGGGGTGAAGTGGGTGGGCTCGGTGGAGTGGATGTCGAGCACGCCGAAGGGGCGCTCCTTGCCGGCGATCGGCACCGCGAGGCTGCTACGCACGCCGAGCACCCGCAATGCCGGGGGCATCGAGAAGCGGCGCTCGCTTGACCAGTCGTCGACGATCACGTGCAGGCCCGACTCCAACGCGGCACCCGCGTGCGAGTCGCGGGCGGCCGAGGCGCGGCGCTCCGCGCCTCCCCCCCGCCCCTCGAGGCCGGCGCGAAGGTGCAGTCGCCGCCCCTCGCGACCGGCTTCCCAGACACAGGCCGCCTCGACCCCGTCGATCTCGGTCATCAGCGGCACCGCCTGCTTGGCCAGCCGGGTCGGGTCGCCGTCCTGGAGCGCGTAGCGACCCAGCCGCGCCACCGCCGCCTGCTGGGCAGCGGCTCGCTTCAGCTCCTGCTCGGCGATCTTGCGCTCGGTGATGTCGTAGAGGACGCCGTGCCAGATCGGGGTCCCCTCGGCGTCGGGCTCGAGCACCGCCTCGTCGAGGATCCAGACCACCGCACCCTCGCGGGTGATCATCCGGTAGTCGACCGGTGGGGCACCGCCTTCGGAGGCCACCTTGCCGGTCTCCTGTTCCAGCGCGCGCTCGCGATCGTCGGGGTGAAGTCGCTGCGCCCAGAGCCCGGGGTCCGCCATCCACTCCTCCGGGCTGTAGCCGAGGATCTCCTCGATCTGGGGACTGACGTAGCGCCAGCGACCCCGCTCGCCCAGCTCGCAGGAGTAGACGATCGCCGGCAGGCGCTCGACCAGGCGGCGGTAGTCGTCGCCCGCCGAGGAAATCTCATCGAGGAACTCGGATACCCGCTCTTCGGGCCAGCCCTTCCCCGTGGAACCCTCACCGGCGCGTGCCATGCGGGCCTATCGACAGGGTGCCTGCTTGCTTGAAGCCTGGGCCTACCTGTACAGACCGATCGTCCACAACCCCGCCAGGCCACGAAATGGCTCATACGGCGCGTAGAACTCCTCGACCTCCTCGACCGTGGCGCGGCGGCCGAGGCCGGCGAGGCGGCCGACGAGCTTCAGGTAGATCAGATCTCCGGCGGGGAGCGAGTCGGGATCGCCGCGGCCGAACAGGCCCAGGCACTGCACGGTCCAGGGACCGATCTCGGGGATCGCGAGCAGTCGCGCGTCCGCCGTGGGGTCGCCGGGAGACACCCGCCCGGCGGCGATCTCGCGGGCGACGGCGCGCAGGGCGATCGAGCGACCGGGCGAGAGATCCATCGAGGCGAGTTCGGCCGGCGCCCGCCCGGCGATCGTCTCCGGGCCCGGCACGTCACGGAGCGCGCGGTCGAGCTTTGAGCCGCTATTCGGATCGAGGCTCGACCGCGTCAGGCCGTTCATCCGCACTCCCCAGCGGCTGACGATGCGGCGCTGGATGACGGCCGCCCGCTCGGTCTCGATCAGCTGCTTGACGACGGCCCAGGCGAGCGCCTCCCAGGCCCAGGGCCGGCGGCGTGGGCGCAGCCAGGGGCGACGGCGCAGAAGCGGCCCGAGCAGCGGGTCGCGGCGGAAGCACCGGTAGACCTCGCCGAGGTCGTCGTCGACGCCGAGCGCGAAACGCATCCGCTCCACGGCGACGCGCAGCTGCGCCGGGCCGGCCGGGCGGCTTGGGGCAACCGGGATTGATCGCGGCACGCTAACCGCGGCGGGATCGACCGGCTCGGCGCGCAGCGCAACCCGACCTTTGGCCGGTTCCCAAGCACGCACGAGCACTGGGCTCTGCTCGACCCGCAGCAGCCGCGAAAGCACCCCGTCACGGACAGACATCGTCCGGTCCTCGCTGCTGTAGGAAGGCAGCCGGAACGGCGAAGGCGGCCGCACCTCCAGGTCGAGACTCTTCACCGACCGAGCAGGTGCACGTCCACGAGAAACGAACGGCTGGCGACGACCTTGGGCTGCTTCCCACGTCGCGGCAGCAACTGCCCCTGCGACTTCTTCGCCACGGCGCTCACGGCACGGACGGCGGCCACGGTCGCGGCCCCGGCGAGGACACCACCGACAGCGGCCATCGCAGCCGTGCGCGCCTCGCTGCTGAGAGCCAGCGCACCGGGCGTCTCGTGCGGCAGCACGCGGACTCGGACTGGCTCAAGCTCGAACTCGCTCACCAAGCCGACCTTAGCGATCCGATCAGCTCGATCCAGCGCTAAGGCCGGAAACTGCGCGCTTATGTGCCTGGAGCCCGACCGGGTAGGGGTGGAACGTCTTGTACTTTTTCGGTGCCGGCTGCGGGCGCCAGCCCACAGGCGATCCACCGAAAGAAGTTAAGTGGAACCCCTACCCGGTCGGGCTCCAGACGACTAAAGGGCCTTCTCGTAGATCCGGTACTTCTTGACGATCTCGCCGCCCATCCCCTTCATCGCCCGGTTCATCGGCTCGTTGGTCTCGAGGATCCAGCCCATCTCGCCACCTTCGATCGTGCCCGGCTTGCCGGCGGTCTCGAGGTGCTTGAGGTAGAGGCCGGCGGCGACGCCGCCGTGGTGGTACTCGCGTTTGACGCCGAGCGCGAAGACGCGCAGGCGGTCGATCTTGCGCCTGCCGAGCAGGAAGCGCAGCCAGCCGAAGGGCAGCAGCCGCCCGCCGAGCTTCGCCATCACCTGGTTGATGTCGGGCAGGGTGAGCGCGGCGCCGATCGCCTCGCCGTCCTTTTCGGCGATGTAGGCCCAGTCCTCGTCGAGCACCTGCTTGAGGTTCTTGGCGTGGAACTCGATCTCGGCTTCGGTTGCCGGGACGAAGCCCCAGTTGTCGCCCCAGGCGTCGTTGTAGATCGGGGTGAAGAGCTGCATCTCGCGCTTCAGATTGCGCTTGTCGATGTTGCGGATCGTCACCCCTTCGTCGTGCAGCGCTTTCTCCGCGGCGGCGTGGATCGCCGGGTCGAATTGCTCGCCCTCTTTGAGGCTGCCGAGCTCGAGCTCCCACATCAGCAGGTCCATCGCCTTGCCGAAGCCGTGCTGCTCGAGCAGCGTCTTGTAGAAGGGTGGGTGCCAGTTCTCGAGGATGTAGGGGCGCAACTCGTAGCCCTCGATCAGGATGCCGACCTCGTCATTGGTGGTGAAGTCCATCGGGCCGAGGATGCGCGAGCGGCCGCGCGAGGCCGCCCACTCGGTGGCCGCGTCGAGCAAGGCCGCGGCGACGGCCGGATCCTCGACCGTCTCGAAGAAGCCGAACATCGCGTCGCTGCCGCCGTGGGCCTCGTCCCAGAGCTCGTCGGTCTGGGCGGTGATCCGCCCGACCGGCTCACCGTCCCGTTCGGCGATGAAGTACTCGGCCTCGCCGTGTTCGAACCAGGGGTTCTTGCCGCGGTTGAGGAACTCCATCCGCTCGAAGATCAGCGGCGGCACCCACTGCGGGTGGTCGCGATGGAGCCCGAACGGGACCTTGACGAAGCGCTTCAGGTCGCGCCGCGAGCGGACTGGGCGGATTTCGACGCTTGCCACGGAAGCGGAACCTACACTCTGCGCATGAGCGAAACCGCGAAGGCCCCCGTCGACGTCTTCGAGAAGGCCCGCAGCCACGATCGGCTCGAGCAGCTCGAAGCGGCCAAGCAGCACGATCTCCTTCCCTACTTCCGCCTGATCGAGTCCGAGGCCGGGCCGATCATGGAGGTCGAGGGCCACGAGGTGGTGATGCTCGGCTCCAACAACTACCTCGGCCTGACCGGCGACGAGCGGGTGAGGCGCGGCGCCCGCGAGGCGCTTGACGCCTACGGAACCGCGCTGACCGGCTCGCGCTTCATGAACGGCACGACGCCGCTCCACGTCGAGCTTGAGACCGAGATCACCGAGTGGATGGGCACCGAGGACTCGCTCGCCTTCACGACGGGGTACCAGGCGAACGTCGGTTGTCTGGGCGCCATCGTCGGACCGGGCGACACCGTCGTCTGCGATTCCGGCGACCACGCCTCGATCCTCGACGGCTGCAAGCCCTCCGGGGCGAAGCTGCGCCCCTTCCGCCACAACCGCATGGACAAGCTGGAGAAGATGCTGCAGCGCGCGGGGGAGGACGGCGGCGGCGTGCTCGTCGTCGTCGACGGGGTCTTCTCGATGGAGGGCGACGTCTGCGACCTGCCGCGGATCGTCGAGCTCTGCCGCGGCTACGGGGCGCGGCTGATGGTCGACGAGGCGCACGGCGCCGGCGTGCTCGGCGCGCGCGGCGCCGGCGCGAGCGAGCTGTTCGGGCTGGAGGACGAGGTCGACCTGCGGATGGGGACCTTCTCCAAGAGCCTCGCTTCCTGCGGCGGCTTCATCGCCGGTCCGGCCGACGTGATCGAGTACCTGCGGATCTCCTCGCGCTCCTTCATCTTCAGCGCCTCGGCGGTGCCGGCGGCGGTCGGGGCCGCACTGGCGGCTCTGCGCGTGATCCGCTCCGAGGGCCCGCAACTGTTCGAGCGGCTGCTCGCCAATGCCGATTACCTGCGCGAGGGGCTGCGCGAGCTCGGCCTGAAGGTGATCGAGCCAGGGACGCTGCCCGACGGTCGGGTCGCCACCACGCCGGTCGTCCCGGTGATGGTCGGCGACGACTGGCAGGCGGTGCTGCTCTGGAAGGCGCTCTTCGAGGCCGGCGTCTACACCAACGTCGCGATCCACCCGGCGGTGCCGCCGGGCGGCGCCCTGCTCCGCACCAGCCTGATGGCGACCCATGAGCGCGAGCACCTCGACCGGGCCCTGGAAACGATCTCCCGCACCATTGAGGACTTTCCTGAGCTTCCACGTACGTGAGTGGCTATGCATCCCCCTGCGGGGGTAGTTTCCGCCTTGTCCAGAATTGGACAAGGCGAGCGCGGCGAGAAAAAGATGCTCTTAGCGACCGTGCCGCGGGCTCATCGCTGAGTTCGGGTTGACGCTCGCCTCCCTCAGCACGTAGCTTGCGACCTCGCCGCGTATCCGGGTCAGGAGGACGCGGCGCCGTCAGTTCAACTCAACCGGGCAAGGAAGTTCGGGCCCGGCGCATGAAACCAGTCAATACCCCCTATGGGAGGAGCCCCTGTGGAAGCTGTTTCGATCGCCCCTGCCTCGCCAAGCCCAACCGCGGTGCGGACGCCGCAACACATGCAGGCCCTGGCCCGCGCCAACCGGGTGCGGCTCGCCAGAGCGGAGCTGAAGCGATCGATCGGACGGGGCGAGGTGGACGTTGCGGAGGTAATCCGCGACTGCCCGTGGGAGACCGAGAGCATGACCTTGGCCGAGCTGCTGACCAGCCAGCGCCGCTGGGGCCGCACCCGCGCCCGCAAGCTCCTCCAGGCCGTTGCGCTGAGCGAGAACAAGCGGATCGGGACGCTGACGCCGCGCCAGCGGGCGCTGCTGACGAGCGCCCTCGGCTCACGGGCTCGGGACGCGGTGCTGGTCTAACGAGGCCTTTCTCAGCCGCGGAGGCCGCCCGCTTTGAAGGAGAGACCTCCGGAAGCTTTTTGGAAGGCGCGGCGCAGGAGGTAGAAGGAAGCTGCGAAAGCCACGGCACCGGCGGCCAGGCAGATGGCCAGGACAAGGCCGGCCAGGTAGAAGAGGGCGCCGGTTACCAGGACGAAGACGGTGCCGGCGAGCAGGGTGGTGTGCGAGCGGTAGCCGGCGAAGTGCTCACGGGCGGAGACCTCGAGGCCGCCCAGGGCGGCCAGGACGACGCCGATGCCGATCGTCGTCGGGCTTTTGCTCACGACCCCGGCGACCAGGGCGACGATGCCGGCGAGCACGCTCAGCTCGGCGAGGGGAAACGACCCCCACGGTGCCGGCGGACGTTCGTCGGCGCCTGGAGCTCTCTTGCTGCCCTTGGATTTCCCGCTCAACGGCCGCAAGCCGCCCGGATAACGGGCATCCGGAGGAGACCTTGACCCGCCACCAGCCCATCAGCATGCCGATGAGCCCCAGGCGCGGACGCACGTGCCACACGCCGCAGCCGCTCTCGCCGAGCAGCGACCACTGGCCGAGGCGCTGGGTGCGGCCGGTGCCGCCGCTCAGGCGGGCCGGGATG
>DAIRWC010000051.1:8059-9758 GCA_036802505.1 Solirubrobacterales bacterium | reverse complement strand
TCAGCAACCTGCGCAACTCGAAAAAGTTAAGTGGAACCCCTACCGGGGTGGGCTCTTAAGGCATAATTTCGCGGATGGAGACGGCAGAGCTGATCTGGCAGAACGGCGAGTTCGTGCCTTGGGAGGACGCCAAGACGCACGTGCTCAGCCACGGGCTGCACTACGGCACCGGCGTCTTCGAGGGAATCCGCTGCTATGAGACCGAGCGCGGCCCCGCCGTCTTCCGCCACCGCGAGCATCTCGCCCGGCTTGAGAAGTCGGCCGAGCTCTACTACTTCCAGCTCCCCTACACGGCGGAGGAGATCCGCGAGGCGACCAACGAGCTGGTGCGTCGCTGCGGCCTTGGCTCCTGCTACATCCGGCCGCTGGCCTACCGCGGCTACGGCAACCTCGGCCTCTACGCCACCGACGCGCCGATCGACGTGATCGTCGCCGCCTTCCCCTGGGGGGTCTACCTGGGCGAGGAGGGCGCGCGCCACGGCATCCGCACCAAGGTCTCCTCCTGGCGGACGATCTCCGGCGACAGCTTGATCCCGCACGCCAAGGCCTCCGGCCAGTACCTCAACTCGGTCCTCGCCAAGACCGAGGCGACCAACGCCGGCTATGACGAGGCGATCCTGCTCGACCAGCACGGCTTCGTCTCCGAGGGGTCCGGGGAGAACGTCTTCGTCGTCCGCGACGGCGTCATCTGCACGCCGCCGCACACCGCGGCGATCCTCGATGGGATAACGCGCAACGCGATCGTTCAGATCGCCAAAGATCTGGGCTACGCGGTCGAGGAGCGCGGTATCGCCCGCGCCGAGCTCTACCTCGCCGACGAGGTCTTCCTCACCGGCACCGCGGCCGAGCTGGTCCCGGTGCGCGAGGTCGACGACCACCCGCTCGGCGAGCCGGGCGAGATCACCCGTGTGATCCAGGCCAAATTCCAGGACGCGCTGCACGGCCGCGCCGAGGAGTACCTGGAGTGGCTCGACTTCGTCGAGGTGCCTACCGGGCGAATTACGCCTGCCGCCTAGCGGCTGGCGCTGCGCTGCGCGCACTCCCGGTTCGACCCTCGTATCGAAAGGCATCAGATGGAACAGGTGAAGATCTACGACACCACCTTGCGCGACGGCATGGGAGCCCCCGGCATGTCGCTCTCGGTGGGCGAGAAGCTGAAAGTCGTGCGGGCGCTCGACGAGCTCGGCGTGCAGACGATCGAGGCCGGCTTTCCGAGCTCCAACCCGAAGGAAGCCGAGCTCTTCGAGCTGCTCGCCAGCCTCGATCTGGAGCAGGCGACGATCGCGGCCTTCGGGATGACCCGCCGCCGCGACCGCAGCGCCGCGGAGGACGAGGCGCTCGCCGTGCTGGTCGATAGCTTCGCGCCCGTCGTCTGCCTCGTCGGCAAGAGCTGGGGCCTGCACCTGGAGAAGGTGATCAAGGTCTCCGCCGACGAGAACCTGGCGATGATCGCCGACTCGATCGGCTTCTGCCGCGAGCGGGGCAAGCGGCCGGTCTTCGACGCCGAGCACTTCTTCGACGGCTACCGCGACGACGACGCCTACGCGCTGGAATGCGTCCGGGCCGCCGCCGAGGCCGGCGCCGAGAACGTCACCCTCTGCGACACCAACGGCGGCAGCCTGCCCGCCTTCGTGGCCAATGCGACCGCCGCCGTGGTCGAGGCGCTCGGCGATCGGGTGGAGGTCGGCATCCACACCCA
>DAIRWC010000051.1:4704-8049 GCA_036802505.1 Solirubrobacterales bacterium | reverse complement strand
CCGCGGTCGAAGCCGGGGCGCGGCTCGTGCAGGGCACCGTCAACGGCTACGGCGAGCGCTGCGGCAACGCCAACCTGGCGACGATCATGCCCGCGCTGCAGCTGAAGATGGGCTTCGAGGTGGTTGCGCCCGAGCAACTCGCCGGCCTGACCCGGACAAGCCATTACCTCGACGAGCTCTGCAACATGACGCCGAACCCCGACCAGCCCTACGTCGGCCGCAACGCCTTCGCCCACAAGGCGGGCATGCACGCCGCCGGGGTAGAGGCCGACGCCAGCACCTTCGAGCACCTCGACCCGGCGCTGCTGGGCAACCAGCGCGAGATCCTCGCCTCGGAGCTGTCGGGCAAGGCAACGATCCGCAGCCAGGCCGCCCGGGCCGGCCTCGAGCTCGGCGAGGAGGAGGCGGCGCACGCGGTCGAGCGGCTCAAGGAGCGCGAGCACCGTGGCTACCACTACGAGGCGGCGCCGGCTTCGTTCGAGCTGCTGCTGCGCCGCGAGGCGGGCAGCTACGAGTCGCTTTTCGAGCTGGAGAGCTTCAAGGTCTTGGTCGAGAAGCGCGCCGACGGCAAGGTCGAAACCGAGGCGACGATCAAGGTCAAGGTCGACGGCGACCGCTACGTTCGCGTCGCCGAGGGCAACGGCCCGGTCAACGCCCTCGACAGCGCCCTGCGCGGCGCGATCGCCGACCGCTATCCGCACCTCGCCGACGTCGAGCTGACCAACTACAAGGTGCGCATCCTCGACGAGAGCCACGGCACCGGCGCCGTCACCCGCGTCCTGCTCGACTCCTCCGACGGCGAGCGCGAGTGGGGGACGATCGGCGTCTCGGAGAACATCATCGAGGCCTCCTGGGAGGCATTGGTCGACTCGCTCGAGTACGCGTTCCAACCACGATGACCGAACAGATACCGCTCGCACAACCAGAGATCGGCGCCCGGGAGGAGGAGCTGATTCTCGACGTGCTGCGCTCGGGCCGCCTCTCGCTCGGCCCCGTCGGCGAACGTTTCGAACGTGAGTTTGCCGCCTGGCTCGGCGTGGAGGACGCGGTCACCGCGTCCAGTGGCACCAGCGCGTTACACCTCGGCGTGCGGGCTCTGGGCTGGGGGCCCGGAGACGACGTCCTGACCAGCCCCTTCAGCTTCGTCGCCTCGGCCAACTGCCTGCTCTACGAGGGCGCCCGCCCGGTCTTCTGCGACGTCGACCCGGTGACCCTCAACCTCGACCCGGCAGCGGTCGACGCAGCCGCCGGGGAGCGCAGCGCCGGCATCCTGCCGATCCACATCTTCGGCTTCCCGGCGGCGATGCCGGAGCTCGAGGCGATCGCCTCCAACCGCGGCCTCGGCATCCTCGAGGACGCCTGCGAGGCGCTCGGCGCGGTCGACTCCGAGGGGTGCCGGCTCGGCACCCGCGGCAACCTCGCAACCTTCGCCTTCTACGCAAACAAGCAGATGACCACCGGCGAGGGCGGGATGATCGTGCCCTCGGGCCCAGCGGTCGCGGCACGCTTCCGCTCGGAGCGCAATCAGGGCCGTGCCTTGGACATGGGTTGGCTCGACCACAGCGGGCTCGGCTTCAACTACCGCCTCTCCGACCTCGCCGCGGCGCTTGGCGTCGCCCAAATCGAGCGGCTCGACGAGATGCTCGCGCGGCGCTCCACGGTGGCGTCGCTGTATGAGCAGGGCCTCGCCGAGGTGGAGGGCGTGACCACCCCGATCGCCACACGCGGCAAAGAGCGGCGCAGCTGGTTCATCTACCCGGTGCGTGTGGCCGAGGGGGTCGCCCGCGACGCGGTCATCGCCCGCCTTGCCGAGCGCGGCATCGCCTCCAAGGCCTATCTCCCCTGCATCCACCTCTTCCCGCAGCTGCGCAAGCTCGGCTACCGCGAGGGGCAGTTCCCGGTCGCCGAAGCCGCCTCCGCCTCCTCGCTGGCGCTGCCGTTCTTCCCGGCGATGACGGAGTCGCAGGTCGCGCTGGTGTGCGAGGCTCTCGCCGAATCCCTCCGCTGATGTCGCGCTTCCGCAAAGACCCAGACCCGCGCTTCTGGCGCATCAACCGCTCGCTCGAGTTCGACTGGCCGCTGGCCGTCTACGACCTCGACCAGTCCAAAGCACACGCGCGGGCACTGCGACGGATCGGCGTCCTCGACGAGGCCGAGCTGGAGCAGATGGTCGCCGGCCTCGACCGGGTCGGCGAGCGGATCGGCGCCCACGGCTTCGAGTTCGACCCCGCCGACGAGGACATCCACATGGCGATCGAGCGGCTGCTCGGCGACGAGATCGGCCCGCTCGCGGGCAAGCTGCACACCGGTCGCTCGCGCAACGACCAGGTCGCCACCGATATGGCGATGGTCGTCCAGGTCCACTCGCTGCAGGCGATCGAACTGGCGGCGGCGGCGATGGAGCGCCTGCTCGAGCTGGCCGAGCGCCACCGCGACTGGCCGATGCCCGGCTACACCCACCTGCAGCGGGCCCAGCCGGTCTATCTGGGCCACCACCTGCTCGCTTACTTCTGGATGCTCGCCCGCGACGTGCTGCGCTTCCAGTTCGCCCTCGACAGCGCCAGCGTGATGCCACTCGGATCGGGGGCCCTCGCCGGGGTCAACTGGGAGATCGACCGCGGCGCCGTCGCCGACGACCTCGGCTTCGAACACGTCACCCACAACTCGATCGACGGGGCCTCCAATCGCGACTTCGTCCTCGATTACCTCTCCGCCGCGGCCACCTGCGCGATGCACCTCTCCCGGCTCGGTTCGGAGATCGTAATCTGGAGCTCGTCGGAGTTCGGCTTCTGTCAACTTGACGAGTCGTTCTCCTCGGGGTCGTCGATCATGCCCCAGAAGCTCAACCCCGACTCGGCCGAGCTGCTGCGCGCCAAGAGTCCCCGGGTGGCCGCAGACTTCCTCGCCCTGCTGGGCACGATGCACGCGTTGCCGCTGACCTACGGCAAGGACATGCAGGAGGACAAGGAGCCCCTCTTCGACGCGGTCGACACGGTCGAGTCCTGCCTCGACGCGACCGAGGGGATGCTCGCCGGAATCGCCTTCGACCGACAGCGCCTGGAGGATGCATCCGGCGACGAGATGCTGGCGGCGACCGAGGTCGCCGACCTGCTCGTCCGTAAGGGGGTGCCCTTCCGCGAGGCGCACGGAATCGTCGGCGGCCTGGTGCGCGACGCGATCGAGAGCGGCAGGTCGCTCTCCGAGCTGACACCCGAGGAGCTGCGCGAGCGCTCCGAGCAGCTCGACGACTCCTTCTACGAGGTCCTCAAACGCGAGAGCTGGCTCGAGTCGAAGCGGATCGAGCTGCCGGTCTTGAAGGCGACGGAAGGGCCTGACGTCGTCGAT
>DAIRWC010000051.1:0-4694 GCA_036802505.1 Solirubrobacterales bacterium | reverse complement strand
CGAAGCGGATCGAGGGTGGCACCGGCTCGGCCGCGGTCGCCGAGCAGCTCGCACTCGCGCACGAGACCCTCGCCGCCGTCAAAGCCCGGGTGCTCGACGAGCGTTCGTGACCGCCCCGGCCGCGGAGCGGCTGGGGGTTGATTTCTTCGCCCGCTCGGTTCACGTCGTCGCGCGCGATCTGATCGGCTGCCGCCTCTTCTACGCGGGCTGCGGCGGGACGATCGTCGAGACCGAGAGCTACGAGCGCGACGACCCGGCCTGCCACGCCTACGTCGGCCTGACCAGGCGAACCGAGGTCCTGTTCGGACCGCCCGGCCGCTCCTACGTCTACCTCTCCTACGGCATCCACAGCCTGCTCAACTTCGTCTGCGAACCGGAGGGCGAGGCCGCGGCGGTGCTGATCCGGGCGCTGGAGCCGACGGCAGAGCTCGACGCGATGCGCTCACGGCGCGGCGAGCGCCCGAACGCCGACCTCTGCTCGGGCCCGGGCAAGCTGACCGAGGCGCTGGGCATCGGCCTCGAGGCCAACGAAGCCGATCTGATGGCCGATCCCTTCCTGCTTCTACCGCCCGACCCGGGCTGGAGCGGTGAAATCGTCAGCAGCCCCCGCATCGGCATAACCAAAGCCACCGAGCGCCCCTGGCGCTTCAGCCTCTCGGGGAGTCGTTTCGTCTCACGACCAAGGCCAGATTAAGTGGAAGCCCCACCGGATGGGTCTCACCCGGCGGTGATCCCGCCACCGGCGCCACCGGATTCGGGTGCGGCTTCCGGCGCCCCTTCGGGAGCAGCTTCGCCTTCCGGCGCCGCTTCCGGCGCCGGCGCCGCTTCTTCTTCGGCCGGCGCCGCTTCGGTCGAGGATTCGGATGGCACGTAGCTTTCTTCTTCGGAGGAGCCCCCACCCGACCCCTTCGACTTGGCCGCTTTTTCGCTTGCCCTTTCCGCCGCCCGTTCCGCCTTGATCTTTTCCCAGGCGGAAACGACACTGGCCCAGATCTCGGCGGGGAACGTGCCGCCCATCACCGGGCCGCCGTTGTAGAGGGTCGTCATCGGCGTCACCGAATCGGCGTAGCCGACCCAGACGCAGGCGGTGACTTCTTCGGTGCCGCCGCAGAACCAGGCGTCGCCGCTTTCCTCGGTCGTGCCGGTCTTGCCCCACTGGCCGGAGGCGCCGATGTCGGCGTGGGTCCCGGTGCCACTGCTGACCACGGTTTCGAGGATGCTCTTGGCCTCGCTCGCCGTGCTTTCGGAGATCGCCTGTTCGCGGACCGTGGCGTTGTCGCCGCCCTTGATCGTGTGGCCGTCCTGATCGGTCACCCGGGTGTAGGCGACCGGGCTGTCGCCGGGCTGCGGCGCCAGGGTCCCACTGACGCGGGCGCCGTCGTTGCCGATCGTCATGTACGCGTAGGCCCAGCCGAGCGGCGAGACTCCTTCCTTGAGGCCTCCGAGAACCATCGCCGGGTTGGTCGATATCGAGCCCGAGTAGCCCATCTTGTGAATCGTCGCCGCGATCGAGCGGGTGCGGTCCTCGATCGTCTTGCCCTTGAGGCCTTCCAGCGCGAGCTGGGAGTAGATCGAGTTGTCCGAGTAGGTGGTCGCGCAGACGATGTCGCAGGAGCCGAGGTAGGCGCCTTCGTCGTTGTGGACTTCGAAGGTTTCCTGGCCGTGCTTGCCGAAGTGAAATACCTGCGGTGCCGATTCGTAGGTCGTGTAGGGCGAGATCCCCTCTTCCAGCGCCGTGACCAACTCGAACGGCTTGATCGAAGAGCCGGGCTGGCGCCGCCCCAGCGTCGCCAGGTTGAACGGCTTGGTCTGGAAGTTGGGGCCGCCGACCATCGCCTTGACTCCGCCGGTCCTGTTGTCGAGCACGACCACCGACGCGGTCGGGGGCAGGTAGCCGAGGTAGGAGTTGACCGCTTCTTCGGCGGCGTTCTGAAGCTTGAGGTCGAGCGTCGTCTTGACCTTGAGCCCGCCGAAGAAGGTCTTGGCGGCGCCGTAGCGTTCGACCAGCTGCTGGCGCAGCCAGGAGGTGAAGTAGGGGGCCTTGGAGTCCAACCTCGGAGGCTGAATGTCGCTGGGAGCGGGGAGGGCCTGCTCCGTGCCTTCTTCGAGCTGGGTCTCGGTTATGTAGCCCTGTTCGTACATCTTTTCGAGCACGATGTTGCGCCGAGCCAGGGAGTTTTCAGGGTAGATCTTCGGGTCGTAGGCCGAGGGCGAGGCGATGATCGCAGCGATGGTCGCAGCCTCCCAGGGCTCGAGCACCGAAGCGCAGGGCTCGGCGTCCGTGCCGCAGCCGGGGTGCGCCTTGCCGAAGTAGGTGCGCGCGGCCGCCTCGATTCCGTAGGCGCCCTCGCCGAAGTAGATCGTGTTGAGGTACTCGGTGAGGATTTTGTCCTTGCTCCAGTGGCGCTCGAGCCGGTAGGCGAGCGCCGCCTCGCGGAACTTCTCGAGGACCGTGCGGCTGCCTTCGGCTTCGAGCGCGTTCTTGACGAACTGCTCGGTGATCGTCGAGGCGCCCTGCGCGGCGCTCTGGCTGAGCACGTCCCTGACCAGCGCGCGGGCGATGCCCTGGAAGTCGACGCCGCTGTGTTCGTAGAAGCGGGCGTCCTCGATCGAGACCACGGCGTTCTTTATGTTGGGGGAGATCTGACCCGAGCTGAGCAGGATCTTGTTCTGGTTGCTCGTCAGCGTGCCGATCGGCTTGCCGGATGCGTCGAAGACCTCGCTGTTCTTCGCTGCCTTGTACTGGGCGAAGTTGTAGATCGCCGGCAGGTCCTGCGAAACGGCGGTCATCATGCCGAAGACCATCGAGACCAAGGCGAGGACGCCTAGGCCCAATAAAACGAAGAGGACGCGCAGCTTCTTCAGGCGCGGCTTGGTGCGTTGGCCCGCCAAGAGGAGGCGGCAGTCTAGCATTGCGCCCGTGCCGGACTTGACGGGCAACGCGGTCGATGTGCTGCCGGAAGGGATGCTCGCCGAGCAGCTCGAGGCGCAGCGTCCCCTGCGCGTCAAGCTCGGGATCGACCCGACGACGGCCGACATCCATCTCGGCCACACGGTCGTCCTCAACAAGCTGCGCGAGTTCCAGGACGGGGGCCACCAGGTCGTCCTGATCATCGGCGACTTCACCGCCAGGGTCGGCGACCCGAGCGGCCGCTCGGCGCAGCGACCGCTGCCCTCGCCCGAGGAGATCGAGGCCAACGCCGCCACCTACCAGGAGCAGGCCTTCAAGCTGCTCGACCGGGAGCGGACCGAAGTGCGCTTCAACAGCGAGTGGCTGCGCATGGAGCCCGAGGCGCTGCTCGGCCTGCTCGCCCAGACGACGGTCGCCCGACTGCTGGAGCGCGACGACTTCCAGAAGCGGTTGAGCGCCAACTCGCCGATCGCCGCCCTCGAGCTGCTCTACCCACTGCTGCAGGGCTACGACTCCGTCGCGGTCGAGGCCGACGTCGAGCTGGGGGGGACCGACCAGAAGTTCAACCTGCTCTTCGGCCGCGACATCCAGGGTGCCTACGGCCAGAAGCCTCAATCGATCATGACGATGCCGATCCTGGTCGGGACCGACGGCACGCAGAAGATGAGCAAGTCGCTCGGCAACTACGTCGGCGTTACCGAGGCGCCGGAGGAGATGTTCGGCAAGCTGATGCGGATCCCCGACGAGGCGATGGCCGAGTACTACCGGCTGCTGCTCGGCGCCGGGGTGCCGGCGGGACCGCCCAACGAGGCCAAGCGCGAGCTGGGCAGGCGGATCGTCGCCCGCTTCCACGACGACGAGGCGGCCCGCGAGGCCGAGGGGCACTTCGACCGCCTCTTCGTCCGCCACGAGGCTCCCGAGCAAATCGAGGAGGTCGACCTCTCCGCCTATCGGGGCGACGGGGGCGACACGGTCCACCTGCCGTTGCTGATGGCCGGGGCCTTCGAGATCAGCTCCAGCGAGGCCCGCCGCCTGCTGGGGCAGGGGGGCGTGAAGCTCGACGGAGAGCCGATTCCCGCCGGGACCCTCGACCTCGAGCGGGCGGCGCTGGACGGGCGCGTCCTGCAGGTCGGCAAGCGCCGCTTTCGCCGCATGCGCGCCGGCGCCTGAGGCCCACTAGGCAAAGCGCCGCCGCAGCGCTATACTCCCGCGTCCTTCTGGGATTGGCCCTGTGCCGTCCCATGCGCAAAAGACGGCGAGTCCCGCCGCAGAGGCGCAGCGGTCTTTGAAAACTGAGCAGCGTGCACCCCGCGAACATTCGTGTTCGTGGGATTGTTTGAGCCCGATCCACTCGACTCGTCAGCGTGTCGAGTGGTCTGATTTACCCGTCATGCCGGCCACCATGTATGTGTACCCGGTGGCCAGCCAGGCATGGCATCTCTCTGTAGAAGTACTCTTCACGGAGAGTTTGATCCTGGCTCAGGACGAACGCTGGCGGCGTGCTTAACACATGCAAGTGGAGCGACGAACCAGGCTTCGGCCTGGGGCAAAGCCGCGAACGGGTGAGTAACACGTGGGTAACCTGCCCCGATGACCGGGACAACCCGAGGAAACTCGGGCTAATACCGGATGTGGCGCACAGGCGTAAGCCTGTTCGCTAAAGGAAGCTTCGGCCTCCGCATTGGGAGGGGCTCGCGGCCCATTAGCTTGTTGGTGGGGTAATGGCCTACCAAGGCAACGATGGGTAGCTGGTCTGAGAGGACGATCAGCCACACTGGGACTG
>DAIRWC010000050.1:0-9765 GCA_036802505.1 Solirubrobacterales bacterium | reverse complement strand
CCACTCCGACTTGACGAAGACGAGCCGCCAGGTGAAGTCGGTGGTCATCCAGCCGCCGAGGATCGGGCCGACGGCGATGCCGGCCCCGGCGACGCCGCCGAGCACGCCGTAGGCGATCGCCCGGTCGCCGCCCTTGTAGTTGCCGGCGACGAGGGCGACGAGGGCCGGCATGACCAGGGCGGCGCCGATCCCCTCGAGGATCGACCAGCCGAGCATCAGGCTGGGGACGTTCCATGAGGCGGCGGTGAGACCGGACCCGACGCCGTAGATGACCAACCCGACGGTGAAGGCGCGGCGCCGGCCCCAGATGTCGCCGAGCTTGCCGCCGGTCAGCATCAGACCCGCCATCACCAGGGCGTAGAGCGCGATCACCATCTGGATCGTCGTCACCGTCGTGTCGAAGTCTTCGACCAACTGCGAGATCGCGACGTTCATCACCGCCTGGTCGAGGACCATCAGGAACTGAGCGGCGCCAAGGACGACGAGAACTCCCCACTTGACCATCGGCGAAGAATATGGCCGATGCCGCCGGGTGTAGTTTGCGCCGATGCCTTGGGGTGAGCGATGAGGGCGCTGCTGCAGCGGGTCAGCCAGGCCGCGGTCGACGTCGAGGGCGAGCGGGTCGCGCAGATCGGTCCGGGCATGCTGATCCTGCTCGGGGTCGGTCGCGACGACGGCGAGGCCGAGGCCGACCGGCTGGGGGCGGATGAAGGAGCCGCTGGGCGAGCGCGAGGTGCTCTGCGTCAGCCAGTTCACCCTCTACGGCGACACCCGCAAGGGCAAGCGGCCGAGCTACGTCGAAGCGGCGCCGGGCGAGGCGGCCGAGCCGCTGTATGACCGCTTCTGCGAGCGCCTCGGCGCAGCAAAGGGCGTCTTCGGCGCCTGCATGGGCGTCGCTCTCGTCAACGACGGCCCGGTGACGCTGATGGTCGAGGTCTGAGCAGATGCGCCTGCGCTTCGAGAACACGGTGGAGCAGCTCGACGCGGTCGAGCCGATGTGGAACGCGCTGCAGGAGCACCACGTGCGGATCACTCCCGAGCTCGACCCGCAGACCCCCGGGCGCGACCTCGCGGATGCCTGGCGAGTGCGCCGCTCCAAGTACGTCCGCTGGCTCGAAGACCCCGAGGCCTTCTTCGTCATCGCCGAGGACGAGAGCAACCCGATCGGCTACGCCTTCGTGACCGTCGGGCCTGGCTACGCCTCATGGCGCACCGGCGAGCGGGCCGGCGTGCTGGAGACCCTCTCCGTGCTGCCGGATCGTCGCAGCGGTGGCGTCGGCGCGGCGCTGATCGAGGCGGCCTGGGAGCGCCTCGCCGAGCTCGGCGTCGACGACATGGCGATCACCACGACCAAGACCAACGTCGACGCCCACCGCTTCTACGAGCGCATGGGCTTCAGCCAGGGCTTCGTCGTCTACCACGGCAAACGGTCACGGGCCTAGCTTTCGTCGAGGAACCGGAACTCGACCCCGCACAGCTCGTAGATCGGCTTGGCGCGGCGGTCGAGACTGAGCAGCGTTCCGGCGGCATCACGCGCCGTCAGCGCGATGAGGGCGTCGTAGATCGAGGCTCCTCCTCGGCCCTTGCTTGAGAGAAGCCTGAGCGCCTCCGGGTAGGTGTCGGGCTTCGGTTGGACCGGGACGCCGCCACTGAGGAGCTCGTCCAGGTAGCTGGCAACCACACCTGGAGCTGCCCGATAGGGACCCCTGGGCGTGCTCAACACCGAATAGGCCTCGGCCATGGTGTGGGCGGCCAGACCGCCCTCTTCGCGGACTTCTATTAGGGCGGGCTCCGCCACCGCGTAAAAGGGATGGGCAGCGGTAAAACCGGATACGAGGACAGAGGTGTCGGGAACGATCAACGGCGAGCCCGTTCCAGTGCTTCACGATCCTCCTCCGGCCCGTGCCCGGGCGGTAGCCGCAGGTCGGACGTGAGCAGGCCATTTGGGCTACGACGCAATTGCACTTGCCGGAATGCAGGCGTCAGCTCTATCCGCTCGCCCTCCAGGGTTATCTCGACCTCGTCGCCTCCGGTCAAATTCAGCGCGGCACGCAGATCTTTCGGGATCACGACTCGCCCGGCACTATCAATGGTAGTTCTCATACCATCAATCGTACCACTAGCATTCCCAGCCGCCGTCGTGTCGATCAGGAGCATCGCCACCCCCAAGGCTCGGGCGGCCGCGGAATCTCGCCCCCCAGGCACCTCGCGGAAGCGCTATTTGCGGCCCAAAGCCTCGTCGACGAAGGGGCCGAGCAGCTCGCCGGTCTGGGTGGCGATGGTCTCGGGCGAGTCGCCGGGGGCGGTGATGTGGCTGATCGCGAGGCGGACGAGGTTCTCGGCGAGCAGGCGGGCTTTCGGCGCCGGCGCCTGCGGCCAGCCCTCCTCGATCGTCGCGCTGAGGCGGGCGGTCGCCCACTGGACCACGGGCGCGCCCCGCGTCGTGACGAAGGGGAGCAGCCCGGCGCTGCCGTCGTCGCTGAGCAGGATGCGGACGAGTGGATCCTCGCCGGCGGTGCGCAGGAAGGTCTCGAGCGCGGCCCCGATCGCGGCACGCGGATCGTCGAGGTGCTCGCGCACCGCCGTGTCGACGGCGTCGAGGAAGCGCTCGCCCTCGTGGATGACCAGCGCCTGGGCGAACTCGTTGCGGCTGCCGAACTCCTTGTAGAGGGTCTGGCGGCTGACCCCCGCGGCGGCGGCGATCTCGGCCATCGTGATCTCCGACCAGGGCCGCCGCTGCACCTCGTCGCGGGCCGCCGCGAACAGGGTTTCGCGCAGCAGCTGCTTGGCGGCCTGGGGATAGGGGGTGCGCGCCTCCACGACGCCCCCCATCGTCGCAGCGGGAGCGGTCAATCGTCGCCCTCGGCGAGCGGCTCGAAGTCCACCTTGTCCCTCACCCCGCAGTCAGGGCAGTGCCAGTCGTCCGGAACCTCGCTCCAAGGAGTCCCGGCCGCGAAGCCCTCGCGGGGGTGGCCGACTGCCTCGTCGTACACGTACCCGCAGCCGGGACAGCGAAAGGCGCTCACCGAAGACCCCCGTGTGTCACGTTAGGTCCGGATAGCGGCACTAAAGCGACACAGCCGGTCATGCGGCGCTCCCGTGGCGGGCAAGCACCCTGCGCTTCGCGCGCGGCTGGATGTTGGCACGCTCGACGTCGCCGCCGTAGTGGTCGAGCAGGCGCCGGTCCATGACCCGGCGCCAAACCGGCGGGAACCAGGCGAGCACGATCATCCCGGCGTAGCCGGTCGGCAGCTGTGGCGCCTCCTCGACGTGGCGCAGCGCCTGGTAGCGGCGGGTCGGGTTGGCGTGGTGGTCGCTGTGACGCTGCAGGTGGTAGAGCAGGACGTTAGAGGCGACGTTGTTGCTGTTCCAGCTGTGCTGCGGCAGGCAGCGCTCGTAGCGCCCGTCCTCTTTCTTGCCGCGCAACAGGCCGTAGTGCTCGAGGTAGTTGACGACCTCGAGCAGCGAAAAGCCGAGCACCGCCTGCAGCAGCAGGTAGGGCAGCACGACCGGGCCGAAGACGATCGCCAGCACGGCGAACAGGCCGACGGTCATCGCCCAGGCCTGCAGGATGTCGTTGTGGATCGACCGGACCGAGTGGCCCATCCGCTCCAGGCGGGCGCGCTCGATCCCCCACGCCGAGCTGAGACTGCCCCAGACGGTGCGCGGCAGGAAGGCCCAGAAGCTCTCCCCCATGCGCGAGCTGGCCGGATCCTCGGGAGTCGCGACGCGGACGTGGTGGCCACGGTTGTGCTCGATGAAGAAGTGGCCGTAACCGCTCTGCGCGAGGGCGACCTTGCTCAGCCACTTCTCCAGGTCGGCGCGCTTGTGGCCGAGCTCGTGGGCGGTGTTGATCGCGATCCCGCTGACCATGCCCATCGTCAGCGCCAGGCCGATGCTGTCGACGGTCGAGAGGCCACCGTCGGCCCAGAGCCAGCAGGCGAAGACCAGCCCGGCGTACTGGACCGGGATGAAGACGTAGGTGCACCAGCGGTAGTAGCGGTCCTGCTCCAGCCACTTGATGATGCTGTCAGGTGGGTTCTCGGCGTCCATGCCGACGAGGACGTCGAGCACGGGAAAGATGACGAAGACCAACATCGGGCCGTAGAACCAGAAGACACCGAGCCCGGTGAGCGTCACCAGACCCCAGGCTAGAAACGGCAGCAACGGCACGATCAGCCCGAGCAGCCATGCGTAGCGCTTCGGGTCGGTCCAGGTCGCCGGGCTCAGTTCCACGTCTGCTGCATGGTGGTGATGGTGGTCATGCGCGGCAGCCTCCATGGGCGCCTCCTCCTTGTCAGATCGCCAGAAATCGTCTGCTTGGTTTACAGATTAGCTCAGTTTGTCAACCAACGCAACATAATTCCTGAATCTGTCGGGAGAGCGCCCGCGCGGCGCCAGGCGCTACCATTCGGCGTGTGTACACCTTGCTCGCCGTTCTCCAAGTGATCATCGCCGGCATCGTGATCTTCCTGATCCTGCTGCACTCCGGCAAAGACGCCGGGCTCTCCGGCGCCTTCGGGATCGGCGGCGGCGGCAGCTCCTTCGGTGGCGGCTCGATGGTCGAGCGCAACCTGGATCGCGCCACGGTCTTCTTCGCGGTCCTCTTCGCCGTCAACACCGTCGTTCTGCTGAAGATCTAGCGTCTTCGAGCTGCGCCGGCTACCAGCCGCGCGCGAGCCGGGCGACGAACGGCGGGCCGGTCAGCGGCACGTGCGGCGCGCCGAGAAACGAGACTGCGAGCGAGCCGGTCCAGTTCTTCGCGTTTCCGGGGCCCTGCTGGTAGGCACCCGTGCCGCTGAATGGTGCGGGGGGCTTGACGCTCGCGCTGGAAAGGATGCCGTCGACGCTGAGGATGGACCGGGCCGCCCGCGTCTTGACGACGCGGATGACGCCGATCGACCCTTCGCTGGCCGACTCGAGCGCAAGGAGCCGCACCGGACCACGGCCGCGTACCTGCGCGGCAAAGACCGTTCGCGTCAGCGGGGTTTTGCGGTCGGCGAGCAGGGTCGTGGACTTGGGGCCATGGCTGGGGTGAGTCTGTACGCCCGGGGTTTCTGGGCTCGCCCGGCGGACCCACGCGTCGACACCCGGCAGGTGAATGCCCCAGGGAAGCTTCGGAGTCGGTAGCACCGCCCTTTGGCCACGAGGCGTCGCGCCGAGCAGACAGGCGACCAGCGCATTGAAGTCGACCGATCGGCCGCGCACGCGGTGGACCTCGGCGGAGGTGAAACCTCCCTCGCCCTGGAAACGCAGCTCCCCGGCGAAGACGCCAAAGCGGGCCAGGACGCCCCCGCTCGGGCTCTTACAGCCCGCCTTGCGGGTGGCGCGGAGCTTGTGGCCCGACGGCCGGAAGCGGACATCGATCCGGCCCCGGTCGCCGAACGAGGCCGCGATCGACGTCGGCGTGACCTTGCCGTGGGCGAGATAGGTCGCGGTTGACCCGCGGCTGCTTCCCTTCCCTCGGCCATCGGCGTGGGCGATCCTGAGGGCGACGGTCTGGCCGTGAGCTACGACCGCGACCGCGTAGCCGTCCTTGTTCTTGAACATCAGTTCGGAGACGGTCTGATCGTCAGGCAGCCTGAAGGCGCTCGAACCCTGCCCCAAGAGCGCCAGCTCGTCATTCAACCGGGAGGCGCCGGAAAGGAGCGCGGGCGCGGAGGGCAAGGGTCGTGCGGCGGCGGGCTGAGCGCAGAGAAGCGTCGCGACCAGCGCGAGGCAGGCGCAGGCCAGGCGAGACTTCATCGCACCCTCCCGGCGCGCGCGTAGAGCGCGTGCACCGCCTCGCCGAAGTAGGCGCCGAAATCGGTGGTCGAGTCGTCGCCGTAGCCATAGTTGGTGACCCCGTTCAGCACGTTGCCGTGGATCGTCCAACCGCCGCCCGAGGCGCCGCCCGTCACGTCGCAGGTCAAGGCCAGATTGAGCGGACCCGGCCAAAGGAACGAGGCGAGGTCGTGGCCGAGGAACGGGGCGCCGGAGCAGAGCCTCTGAGTCGCCCCGTCGAAGGGCTTTTCCACCGGGTAGCCGTGGATGTCGAAGACCTGGTTCGGCGAGAGGTTCCAGGCGATGTCGTCTCCACCGACGGCGGCACCCAGACGCTGGCCACGTTCGTTGCGCGAAACCACTGCGGCACCGATGTCGGCGTTCTCGCTGCCGCCGTTGACCCAGGGCGAGGTGGCGCCGAGCCACTTGGCGACAAAGACGCCGTAGGGCCGCACTCCGTCGTGGTAGCCGGGCACGAAGACCCAGTCCTGGTTGAACCAGTGGCCGGGGCCGCCCTCGTTGACGCAGTGGCCGGCGGTGAAGACCACACTGCGGTTGGGGGCATTGACCGAGGTCCCGGAGCAGCGGGCGAGCCCGAAACCCCCCGGCAGGGCGATGAAGATCACGCCGTTTTGCCTGAATCCCGGCGCCGTGGGATCGGCGACCGCGGCGAACTCAGAACGCGCCCGCGCGTCCGATTCCAGACCCCGCACCGGGTCGACCCCCGCTTCGGCGGCGGATTGGCTTGCCAGGCCACCGCCCTCTGGCCTCGGCACGTCCAGCGGTCGCGCCTGCCGCATCCGGGCAGGGGTCCAGAAACGCAGCGCCTCGCGCGCCGTCGCAGCCCCGGGTGATGCCGTCCAGTCGGCTGCCGCCTGAGCGGTGGAGCCC
Organism: Solirubrobacterales bacterium; assembly: GCA_036802505.1. GTDB lineage: Bacteria > Actinomycetota > Thermoleophilia > Solirubrobacterales > 70-9 > VRUE01. The sequence goes on along the minus strand of DAIRWC010000050.1, from coordinate 3,111 downwards.
GCGCCGAGCACCGCCACGGAGACGAGGAGAACGCACAGGGCTGAGTTGCGCAGCTGCCGTCGAGCGCTCATTGCAGGTCTCAGACTAAACCGGTTCGGCCGGTTGCTCCGCATCGAGTATCTCGACCGCCTCCTTGCGCAGCTCGGCGTCGAGCAGGGCGAAGTCCTCGTCGGAGAGCTTGCCGGCGGCGTGGTCGAGCTCGGCGTCGCGGATCTCGCGGTACTTGGCTTCCTTCAAAGCCTCCAGCTCCGTGTCCGCGGCCGGGCGGCGGCGGGCCCCGCGGGCCGGCCAGATCGCGATCAGGGCGCCGGCGAGCGAGATCAACCCGCCGATCCAGATCCAGGTGACGAGCGGGTTGACGATGACGCGGAAGGTGGCGGTAGCGTCTTCGGCCAGGTAGCCCTGCGCGATCCGTTGCGCCGTCGCCACCTGCAGGCTTTCGATCTGGGCCAATGCGGTGGGACGCAGGCTGGGATTGGCAGCCGCCGCCCGCATCAGCTGCGATACCGCCCGGCACTGCGGCGGCGTGCCGGGCGCTCCCGAGACGCACGCTTCGAAGCCCTTGTCCGCGGCGCGGGCGTGGCGCTGGATGCCGACGATGCTCGGCTGCAGGGCGGTCCAGAAATCCCTCAGGAAGCCCGCCTTGAGGCCGATGTCGCTGTCGGATTCGCCGGCAAAGTAGTTGGCGATCGTCCCCCCTCCCACCCCTTCCACCCCGGTCGGCCGGTAGAAGCGACGGTCCGGGTGAAGCAGGAAGCTCTTGCCGTCCTTCTCGATGCGCAGGACCGCTCCGGCGGTGAAGGCGAGTGGGTCGACCTTGGCCGTCGGCCGCACGTACGTCACCGTATAGCCATCGACGACGGCGCTCTGCCCGGGTCGCAACCGCTCGTCCTGTTTGGTCTGGAAGCTCGAGGAGGCGGCGATGCCGATCAGCAGCACGGCGACGCCAGCATGGACGATGTAGCCACCGTAGCGCCGGCGGTTGCGCGCGACGACCGCGACCAGGGCCGCGGGCAGCGAGCCGCCGTGCAGCGAGCGCCGGGCCGCCGCGCCGCGCCAGAACTCCAGGGCCAACCCGGTCAGGGCGAAGGCGGCGAAGGCGAAGAGGGCAAGCGCCCAGGGCTTGTGGGCCGCGTCGGTGAGCAGGGCCAGCCCGATGCCGGCGAGTGCGCCGACGATCGCCGGCATGAGGAAGACGCGCTTCGCCGAGTCCCAGCTGACCCGCCGCCAGGCGAGCAGCGGGCCGATCCCGGTGAAGAGCACGAGCACGATCGCCAGCGGCGTCGTGTAGCGGTCGAACCACGGCGCCGCCAGCGAGGACTTGTCGCCGGTGAACAGCTCCGAGATCAGCGGGAAGAAGGTGCCCCAGAAGATCGCCACGACCAGCGCGACCAGGAGCAGGTTGTTGACCAGGAAGACCGACTCGCGCGAGGCGAGCGAGTCGATCCGCTTCTCGGTGCGCAGGTCGTCGAGGCGGGAGACGATCAGCGCGGTCGAGCCGATCAGGACGACGCCGATCAGGCCGAGGATGTACGGGCCGACGGTGCTGTCGCCGAAGGCGTGGATCGACTGCAGCACGCCGGAGCGGACGAGGAAGGTGCCGAGCAGCGCCAGCGAGAACGTCGCCACGATCAGACAGGCGTTCCAGACTTTCAGCATCCCCCGCTTCTCCTGGACCATGATCGAGTGCAGGAACGCGGTCCCCATCAGCCATGGCATCAGCGCCGCGTTCTCGACCGGGTCCCAGGCCCAGTAGCCACCCCAGCCGAGCTCGGTGTAGGACCAGCGGGCGCCGAGCAGGAGCCCAAAGCCGAGGAAGGCCCAGGCGATCAGGGCGAAGCGGCGGGTCGAGCGGATCCAGGCGGCGTCGAGGCGGCGCGTGATCAGGGCGCCGATCGCGAAGGCGAAGGGGATCGTGAAGGCGACGTACCCCGAGTAGAGCATCGGCGGGTGGATCATCATGCTCGGGTGCTGCAGCAGCGGGTTGAGGCCGATCCCGTCGAGCGGCGCGGGGCTCAGCTTCGCGAACGGGTTGACGCCGCCGGCGAACAGCATCAGGCCGGTGAAGAAAGCGGCGATGCCCGCCATCACCGCGGTCGCGTAGGGGACGATCTCGCGCAGCTTGTTGCGGGTCGCGTACAGCGCCAGCGAGGCGGCGATCGAGAGCACCCAGGCCCAGAGCAGCAGCGAACCCTCCTGACTCGACCACATCGCGGCCAGCTTGTAGAAGGTCGGCGTCTCGATCGAGGAGTGCTGCTGGACGATGTTGAAGGAGAAGTCGTCGCTCGCGAAGGCGATCTCGATCATCGCCACGCAGAGCGTGAGCAGGGCGAAGAGGCCGTAGACGGCACGCCGCGAGATGTCGACCCAGCGGCGGTTGGCGTCGCGCCCGATCAGGGCCGCGACGGCGGCGAAGATCGCGGTGAGGAAGGCCAGCGCCAGGACGGCGCTGCCGAGGCCTGCGCTCATTCGCCGGAGCTACCGGTGGTGAACTTCGAGGGACACTTGGTGACCAGAGTGTCGCGTTCGCCGACGAAGACGCCGCTGGCCATCGTGCCCGCCAGGACGATCTCACGGCCGCCGCGGAAGGGATCGGGAATCGTCCCGGTGTAGGTGACCGGAATGCTTTCGCCGGCGTCGTCGCGATCGGCGACGCGGAAGGTGATCCCCTCGCCATGGTGGCGGACGGAGCGCTTGACCACCCTGCCGGTCACCTCGTAGCTGCCGCCCGAGGAGACACCGATCAGCTGCGAAGGTTCTTTCGCCTCCGAAGATGCGCTGAACGAGGTGTAGACGAGCGCAACGGCAAGCAGCACGGCGACGCTGAGCGCCACCACGAGCCGGATCTTTCGCTTGCGGCTGGGATCCACGACGCGGGATTATCGCAAGGTGGTTGGGGGGGCGATCGCGTGGGGGTCGGCGGACGCGCTTCGCGCTTGAGTGTCCGCCGACCCCCACGCGATCGCCCCCGACGCTCGGAATGCAAAACTCCACGTATGAGCGACAAACCAGTGCTGCTCATCACCGGAGCTTCCAGTGGGATTGGCGCCGCCACCGCGCGCGCCGCTGCGGGTACGCATCGGCTCGTCCTCGCGGCGCGCAGGCTGGAGC
>DAIRWC010000049.1:4920-9889 GCA_036802505.1 Solirubrobacterales bacterium | reverse complement strand
AGGCCGAAGGCGAGCCGCTCGCCTTCAAGTTCGAGATCGGGGTGCGGCCGAAGGCCGACCTGGGCGAGTACAAGGGCCTCGAGGTCGGCAAGGCCGAGCCCGAGCCACCGGAGGAACTGGTCGACCGTGAGGTCGAGCGGATCCGCGAAGGCTTCGCCAAGCTTGAGCCGGTCGATCGCGCCGCCGCCGACGGGGATGTGCTGCTGGTCGACTTCGAGGGCCTGCTCGACGGCAAAGCCTTCGAGGGCGGCAAGGCGAGCGACTACCTGCTCGAGCTCGGCGGCGGCCAGCTGATCGAGGGCTTCGAGGAGCAGCTCGGCGGTGTCAGCGGCGGCGAGACTCGCAACGTCGAGGTGACCTTCCCCGACGACTACCAGGCCGAGCAGCTTGCCGGCGAAGACGCGGTCTTCACGGTCGAGGTCAAGGAGGTGCGGGAAAAGGTCCTGCCCGAGCTCGACGACGATTTCGCCTCCGAGGCATCCGAGTTCGACAGCCTGGAGGAGTTGCGCACCGACATAACCACGCGCCTCGCCGAGGCGGTCGGCGAGCGCGCCGAGCAGGACTTCCGCGTCGCCGCGGTCGACGCGGCGGCTGCCGAGGCGAAGCTCGACCTTCCCGACGAGCTCGCCACCGCCCGCGCTACCGAGCGCTGGGAGCGGGTCGAGCGCCAGCTTGCCTCGCGCGGCATGCAGCCCGACGCCTACCTGCAGATGCAGGGGAAAACCCGCGAGGACGTGATCGCGGAGTCCAAACCGGAGGCCGAAGCCGAGCTGAAGCGCGAGGCGGTGCTGGCGGCGATCGCCGACGCCGAGGAGATCGAGGCCTCCGAGGAGGAGATGGTTGAGGCGCTGGAGCACTCGGCCGAGCACGAGCGGACGACGCCCGAGAAGCTGCTCAAGCGTCTGCGCGAGAGCGGCCGCGACGCGATGATCCGCGACGACATTCGCTTCCGCAAGGCGATCGACCTGGTCGCCGAGGCGGCCGTGCCGATTCCGCTCGAGCAGGCCGAGGCGCGCGAGCAGATCTGGACGCCGGAGAAGGAGCGCAAAGAGGCCGGCGAGCTCTGGACTCCGGGCAGCGACGAGTGATGGCGGCCCGGCTGACGGCTTCTATAGAGTGCCGCGCATGAGCCCACTGGTCCCAATGGTGGTCGAGCAGACCTCGCGCGGCGAGCGCTCCTTCGACATCTACTCGCGCCTGCTGAACGAGCGGATCATCTTCCTCGGCACGCAGGTAAATCAGGACATCGCCAACCTGATCGTCGCCCAGCTCCTCCACCTCGAGTCCGAGGATCCGGACAAGGACATCAGCATCTACGTCAACTCGCCCGGCGGCGACGTCTACGCCGGCCTGGCGATCTACGACACGATGCAGTTCATCAAGCCCGACGTGCAGACGATCTGCGTCGGCATCGCGATGAGCATGGGCGCGCTCCTGCTCGCCGGCGGCGCCGCGGGCAAGCGGATGTCGCTGCCCAACTCGAAGATCCTCATCCACCAGGTCTCCGCCGGTTTCCAGGGTCAGGCGACCGACATCGAGATCCACGCCAAAGAGATCATCGACACCCGCCGCCGCCTCGACGAGATCATCGCCAAGCACACGAACCAGCCCTTCGACAAAGTCACGAACGACACCGATCGCGACTACTTCATGAGCGCGGAGGAGGCGAAGGAGTACAACATCGTCGACCGCGTCATCGAACACCACTGAAGCGCCCGCTCCTTCTCTGCCTCGTCCTCCTTGTTGCGCTCGTCCCTTCGGCGACGGCCACTGTCCCGGACCGCAACGGCGCAACGACGTTCTACGCCCACGTCTTCCCGGTCGAGGGGCCGCACTGGACGCGCGGCGCGATCGGCGAATTCGGCGCTCCGCGCGACGGCGGCCGCAGCCACGAAGGCTTCGACATCGTCGCCGCCTGTCGGACGCCTCTGGTTGCCGTCGTGACCGGCCGTGTGCTGCGTACGGGCTATGACCCAGTCCTCTACGGCAACTACCTGCTGATCCACGGTCAGGGTGAGCAGCGCAGCTATTTCTACGTCCACATGGTCCGCCCGGCGGCGGTCGATCGCGGCGATCGCGTCTGGGCCGGCGAGCGCGTCGGCGAGGTCGGCAAGACCGGAAACGCCCGCACCGTCGGCTGCCATCTCCACTTCGAGATCCACCTCCACGGGCGCCCGATAGACCCCGAGCCGGCCCTTGACAACTGGGACGCCCGGCCCGATCTGTAGAAAACCGCTTGACAGCAGGCCGACCCAGGCTGTGCATCCACCAACCAGAGGAGAGAAGATGGCTATTACGACCAAGGACGAACTAGCGAAGCAGGTCGCCGCACGGACCGGGCTCGACAACGGCCAGGCCAAGGCTGCGCTGGACGCGACGATCGAGGAGATCACCGCTCAGCTCGCCGCCGGCAACGACGTCAAATTCACCGGCTTCGGCAAATTCTCGACGGTCGACCGACCGGCCCGCGAAGGTCGCAACCCGCAGACCGGCGAGTCGATGCAGATCGCTGCCAAAACGGCGGCCAAGTTCAGCCCCGGCGCGGAGCTGAAAAAGGCCGTCAACGGCTAAGGCCCAGGTCGGCCAAAGAAGGGAGGCGGCGGGAAGAGCGCGCCGCCTCCTCGGGTGCTGAGGCTCGGAACGACGGCGCTGCGCAAGCCGCAAGGCGCCGCCCGCGAGAAGGGACCGTCGCCGCTCCGCCGTAAACGACGGCAGCGACCGAGCCGGGTTGCGGCCCCCTTTAAGCTTTTGGGGCTGCGATGCCGGTAGGCAACTACCGCCCCCGCAAGGAGGGATTTCCGCTTTGGCACGTCCCACAGACTCGAACGAGCAGCTTCTCTGCAGCTTCTGCGGCAAGTCGCAGCGCCAGGTCAAAAAGCTGATCGCCGGCCCCGGCGTCTATATCTGCGACGAGTGCATCGACCTTTGCAACGAGATCATCGACGAGGAGCTGACTCCGCCCAGCGAGGGCGTCGAGCTCGAGAACCTGCCGAAACCGATTGAGATCCACGAGGTCCTGCAGGAGTACGTCGTCGGCCAGGAGGCCGCCAAGCGGGCCCTCTCCGTTGCCGTCTACAACCACTATAAGCGCGTCCAGATGGCCTCCCAGGGCGACAACCCCGAGGTCGAGCTGCAGAAGTCGAACATCCTCCTGCTCGGCCCGACCGGCTGCGGCAAGACGCTGCTCGCCCAGACCCTTGCCCGCATCCTCAACGTCCCCTTCGCGATCGCCGACGCGACCGCGCTGACCGAGGCCGGCTACGTCGGCGAGGACGTCGAGAACATCCTCTTGAAGCTGATCCAGGCCGCCGACTACGACGTCAAAAAGGCCGAGACGGGGATCATCTACATCGACGAGATCGACAAGATCGCGCGCAAAGCCGACAACCCGTCGATCACCCGCGACGTCTCCGGCGAAGGCGTCCAGCAGGCATTGCTGAAGATCCTCGAGGGGACGACGGCGTCGGTGCCGCCGCAGGGCGGGCGCAAGCACCCCCACCAGGAGTTCCTCACGATCGACACGACGAACATCCTCTTTGTCTGCGGCGGCTCCTTCGCCGAGCTCGACAAGGTGATCGAGCGGCGCGTGGGCGAGCGCGGCGTCGGCTTCGGCGCCGAAATCTCCTCGCGCGAGAAGAAGGACAAAGGCGAGTGGTTCGAGCAGGTGCTGCCCGAGGACCTGATCGAATACGGCCTGATCCCCGAGTTCATCGGCCGCCTGCCGGTCGTCGCCGCGATCCACCAGCTCAACCGCGACGACCTGATCACGATCCTGACCGAGCCCAAGCACGCGCTGACCCGGCAGTTTCAGCGCTTCTTCGACTTTGACGACATCGAGCTGGTCTTCTCCGAGGACAGCCTTGAGGCGATCGCCGACAAAGCCCTGGAGCGGGAGACCGGCGCCCGCGGGCTGCGCTCGATCCTCGAGGAGACCCTGCTCGACGTCCAGTTCGAGCTGCCCTCGCGCCGCGATGTGACCAAGTGCGTGGTGACTCGCGAGACGATCGTTCAGGGCCGCCGGCCGACCCTGGTCACCGAGGCGGCGCACCAAGACATCGGCAAGGCCGAGGAGGACCTGGGCGAGGAAACCGCGTAGCGGTAGGGGGTCGGGGGGACCCCCGCCCTCACAACAGCGGGGAGGTTCGGTTGGGGGTCCCCCCGACCCCCTTCAGCGCGTGGCTAGACTCGCCGCGTGGAGCGAAAGAAGCTGGAAGAAACGACCCGCTACGAGTCCGCCGAGGTCGAGGCGCGGATCTTTGCTGAGTGGATCGACGCTGGCTACTTCCACCCGAAGGCGGAGGGAGATCCGGCCGACAACTTCTCCGTCGCGATTCCGCCGCCGAATGTGACCGGGGTGCTGCACATGGGGCATGCGCTCAATGGCTCCATGCAGGACGCGCTGGTGCGGATGAACCGGATGCGCGGGCGCAACACGCTCTGGACCCTGGGCACCGACCATGCCGGAATCGCCACCCAGGCGGTGGTCGAGAAGATGCTGCGCGAGGAAGGGACCTCGCGCCAGGAGCTCGGCCGCGAGGCCTTCGTCGAGCGCGTCTGGGCCTGGAAAGAGGAGTACGGCTCGCGGATCGTCGAGCAGTACAAGCGGCTTGGCGCCTCGCTCGACTACGAGGGCGAGCGCTTCACCCTCGACGAGGGCTACGTCAAGGCGGTGTACCGGGTCTTCAAGCAGCTCTACGACAAGGGCTACATCTACCGCGACAACTACATGGTCAACTGGGACCCGGGCTCGCACTCGGCGATCTCCGACCTCGAGGTCGAGAATCGCGAGGTCGAGGACATGCTCTACTCGATCGACTACCCGGTCGAGGGCGCCGATCGCGTCCTCACCGTCGCCACGGTTCGTCCCGAGACGATGCTCGCCGACACCGCGGTCGCGGTCAGTCCGGGGGACGAGCGCTACGCGGACCTGATCGGGCAGCACTGCGTCCTGCCGCTGGTCGGCAGGCGC
>DAIRWC010000049.1:3366-4910 GCA_036802505.1 Solirubrobacterales bacterium | reverse complement strand
GATCACGCCCGGACACGATCCCAACGACTTCGAGATCGGTCGCAAGCACGGGCTCGAGGAGATCGGCGTGATCGGCCCCGACGGGCGGATGAGCGAGGCGGCCGGCAAGTTTGCGGGGCTCGGCGCCGCCGAGGCGCAGGAGGCCGTCGTCGCGGCGCTGCGCGAGCAGGGCTTGCTGCGGGCCGAGGAGCCCTACGTCCACTCGGTCCCCTTCTCGGAGCGCTCCGGCGCGCGGATCGAGCCGCTGATCTCGCTGCAGTGGTTCTGCCGCATGGACGAGCTCGCCAAGCCCGCGATCGAGGCGGTCGAACGCGACGAGGTGCGGATAACGCCGCCACAGTGGAAGCGCGTCTACCTCGACTGGATGCGCGAGATCCGGCCCTGGTGCGTCTCGCGCCAGCTCTGGTGGGGCCACCGAATCCCTGTCTGGTACTGCGATCCCTGCGAGGAGACCTTCGTCGCCGAGCAGGCGCCCGAGCGGTGCGGCGCCTGCGGTGGCGAGTTACGCCAGGAGGAGGACGTGCTCGACACCTGGTTCAGCTCGGCGCTCTGGCCCTTCGCGACGCTGGGCTGGCCCGAAGACACGCCGGAGCTGCGCGCCTTCTACCCGACCAGCTTCCTCACCACGGCGCGCGAGATCCTCTTCCTCTGGGTGGCGCGGATGGTGATGACCGGGATCGAGTTCGCCGGCGACGTGCCCTTCCGCGACGTCTACGTTCACTCGGTGATCCAGGCCCGCGACGGGCGGCGGATGTCGAAGAGCCTCGGCACCGGCATCGACCCGCTCGAGGAAATCGACGAGCACGGCGCCGACGCATTGCGCTTCGGCCTGTTGGCGATGTCCTCGACCCAGGACGTCCGCTTCTCCGACGCCAAGGTCCAGCAGGGCGCCGACCTAGCCAACAAGCTCTGGAACGCATCGCGACTGATCCTGCTCAACGTCGCCGAGGTCGAGGCGGCGCCGCGGCCGGTGAGCGTCGAGGACCGCTGGCTGCTCTCGCGGCTGGAGACGACGGTCGCCTCGGTCACCGCGAAGCTGGAGGAGTACGACTTCGCCCACGCCGCCCAGGAGGCGTATGCCTTCTTCTGGTCGGAGCTCTGCGACTGGTACCTGGAGATCGTCAAGCCGCGCCTCTACGAGGGCGAGGCCGCGGTATCGGCGACCCTGCTCTGGACGCTGGAACGCCTGCTGGCGCTGCTGCACCCGCTGATGCCGTTCGTCAGCGAGGAGATCTGGTCCTACCACCCCTCGCGGCAGGGCCATCTGGCTGTCCACGCCTTCCCCGTGTCCGACGAGTCGTTGCGCGATGCCGAGGCCGAGGCCGAGGTGCGGGCGGGCATCGAGCTGACCGGCCGGCTGCGCGCCTGGCGCGACCTGGTCGAGGCGCCGGCGGCGACCGTGTTGCCGGCTCGCGCCGAGGGAGCCCCGCCGCAGGAGTTCGTCGGCCGGCTCGAGCACGCGGACCGATAGTGACGAGCTCAAACAATTCCGGTGGGTCGCCGGAAAGCCCATGCTGCTCCACAGCATTCAGACATTCCAGTCG
>DAIRWC010000049.1:0-3356 GCA_036802505.1 Solirubrobacterales bacterium | reverse complement strand
CCGGCGGCTTCAAGATCATGATCGAAGATCGCAGTTCGTCGGCCGGCTCGCTCGCTTCGAGTTCGGCGAGGACGGGGGGGACCCGGTGGCGGCGGTGGGCCGGGTGAAGATCCTCGCTTGCGCCGAGATCGACGCCGAGGCGGTCGCCGCCCGACTTGAGGCGCGGCGCGAGGAGCTGCGCGCCGAGGTGAGCCGGGCCGAGGGCAAACTGGGCAACGAGAAGTTCGTCGACCGGGCGCCGGCCGAGGTGGTCGGGGAAGAGCGAGAGAAGCTCGAACGCTACCGCGCCGAGCTGGAGGAGCTGTCGGAATAGAGGCCAGGGAAGCCGAGGCCTACCTCGACTCGCTCGAGCCGATCGGCTGGAAGCTGGGCCTGGAGCGGATGCGCACGCTGAGCACCCTGCTCGGCCTGCCGCAACACCGCTTCGCCTCGATCCACGTCGTCGGCACCAACGGCAAGTCCTCGGTGACGCGGATGATCGCGGCGCTGCTGGAGGCCCACGGCGTATCCGCCGGCGCCTGCGTCTCGCCGCACACGACGCGCTGGTCCGAACGGATCCTCCTGCACGGCAAGGAGATCGGACCGACCGAGTTTGCCGCCGCCGTCGAGCGCGCCGCCGCCGCGGCCGAAACGGTCAATCGCAGCCTCGAGGAGGGCGAGGCGGTCACCCAGTTCGAGCTGGCAACCGCCGCGGCGTTCGTCGCGTTGGCCAACGCCAGGGTCAAGGTCGCCGTGGTCGAGGCCGGGCTGGGGGGCCGGCTCGACGCCACCAACACGATCCCTTCAAAAGTGACGGTCCTGACCTCGGTCGGGCTCGACCACACCGAGTGGCTGGGCGAGAGCGAGGAGGAGATCGCGGCGGAGAAGCTGGCGGTGCTGCGCGATCACACGACCTTGGTCCTGGGGCGGGTTAGCCCGCCGGTGCGGGCGCTCGCCGAGCGGACCGCAGCGGAGCACGGCGCCGAGCTGGTCGTAGCCCCCGACGTCAGTCCTGCATCGAGCCCCTATTTGGGGTTCGATGCAGGACGGGTGACCCTGCGGGCTCTGGGGCCCTTCCAGCGCCGCAACTTCGCCGTCGCTTGTGCTGCGGCGGAGGCCTTCCTCGGCGAGTTGGACCCCGAGAGGGTTGCGCAGGTCGCGGCGAACATCGAGATCCCGGGACGGCTGGAGCGCGTGCCAGGTGAGCCCCCGACCTACCTCGACGCCGCCCACAACCCCGATGGGGCCAAGGCGCTGGCCGAGGCCCTGCCGGAGATCGGGGGCGGCCGTCCCGTGGTCGCCGTCCTGGCGATCCTCGCCGACAAGGACGCCCACACCATGATCGCCGCCCTGGCCCCGACCCTGCGCCACGTCATCTGCCCCCAACTCCCAGCCGCCGACGGGCCTCACAGTGGACAAATAGGACACTTTGAGGCCCGTCGGCGGGGGTTTGGGGCCGATGAGCTCACTCGCATCTGCACGGATGCGGGGCTGGAGGCGGAGGCCGAGCCGGACTTCGACGCGGCGGTGGCGCGCGGGCGCGAGCTTGCCCTGGAGGCGGGCGGCATCCTGCTGGTCACCGGCTCGCACTACGCGCTCGCACCGGCTCGTGCTGCGCTGCGGCTGTGCGAGGATTGAGCTTCGCATGGGCTCTAAAAGCGCTGGAACCGAACTGCTCTCGATGATGGCCCTGGTCGCCGCGGTCGTCGCCGCGGTGATCCTGATCTTCTTTGGGCTCGGCTACCTGTTCGGCAGTCTTTTCCTCTAGGACGCAGGCACGACAGGGTTTGCTGGGCAGGCGGCGAAGTAGACTCACCGCCGCTCCTCTCTCGGACGGGCGCAAACGCCATGGCAATCGCGATCTTCGGCATCAGCAACAACGGCCTCAATCTGGTCGTCAACCTGCTCATCCTGATGCTGGTCGTCGTCTGGTTGGCGCTGATCGTCTACACCTACCTCGACGCCAAGCGCCGCATCTCCGATCCGTTCCTGATCGGCTGCGCGACGCTCGCCTCCTTCATCCCCTACATCGGCACCGCCGTTTACGCGATCGTGCGGCCGCCGGAGTTCCTCGAGGACGCCCACGAACGCGAGCTCGAGATCAAAGCCGCCGAGCTGCGGGTGCGCCAGCTCACCGAGCACTCGTGCCCGGAGTGCGGCTTTCCGGCCGAGAAGAACTTCCTGCGCTGCCCCGAGTGCCGGCATCGCCTCAAGAACCCCTGCCCGAGCTGCAGCAGGCCGGTCGATCCGGCCTGGGCGCTCTGTCCCTACTGCGAAACCGCCCTGGCCGAGCGCGAGCGGCCGCGCCGCAAAGCGCGGCCGGAGGAGCGGAAAGCGCCGCGTGGGGAGAGCAAGGTGCCGCCGAGCGAGCGCAAACCGGCGCGCCCCAAAGTGGATGCGTCGAAAGAGACTTCGAAACCCAAACGACAGCCAAGGAGCCCCAACCGTGAGCCGGACCCTGATCCTCGTCAAGCCTGACGCCTTCGAACGCGCCCTGAGCGGCGAGGTGATCGCACGTTTCGAGCGCAAGGGACTGCGGATCGCGGCACTGAAGACGATGGTTGCCAGCGAACAGATCGCCAACGAGCACTACGCCGAGCACACCGAGAAGCCCTTCTTCGGCGAGCTGGTCGAGTTCATCACCGGCGGCACGCTGGTGGCGATGGTGCTGGAGGGGTCCGAAGCGGTCGTCGCGGCCCGGCAGCTGATCGGGGCGACCAACCCGGTCGAGGCCGCCCCCGGCTCGATCCGCGGCGACTATGCGCTCGAGGTGACCTTCAACATGGTCCATGGCTCCGACTCCGACGAGTCGGCTGAGCGTGAGATCGGCATCTGGTTCCCCGAGCTGTCCTGAACGTCACCCTCGCATCCGGATCGCCGCAGAGGCGGGAGATCCTCACCAAGCTGGGGATCGAGTTCGAGGTTGTTGTGCCTGGCGTCGAGGAGTTGACGGGGGGCGATCCTGAGTTTGAGGTCGTCGAGAATGCGCGGATGAAGGCCCATGCCGTTGGCGAGCGGGTGCTGTCAGAGGGTGAGGGGGGGGTAGCGGACTCACCCGTCCGAACACCCCCTCACCCTCTGCCACCCGCTCGAGTGACGATTGCCTGCGATACCGATGTCGTCCTCGACGGGAAGGCTCTAGGGAAGCCCGCTGACGAGACTGAGGCTCGTGAGTACCTGGAGCGCATGTCGGGGCGTGCGCATACGGTGATGAGCGGGCTTGTGGTGCTCGTGGACGGGGAGGAGAAGAGTGGGCTGGAACGGACTTCTGTCGTCTTCAAGGAGCTGAGTGAGGCTGAGATCGAGCGTTATGTGAGGTTTGGGGAGTGGCGCGGTAGATCCGGCGGGTATGCGGTGCAGACGCTTGGCTCGACCCG
>DAIRWC010000048.1:0-9903 GCA_036802505.1 Solirubrobacterales bacterium | reverse complement strand
GGCCCGGATCTACCTCATGGCGTTCGGAACGTCCCTGGGCTCGTCATCTAGCCCCGCCAGGAGCCCCGCTTTTAGCGACGCGCCCGCCGCCGAAGTGATGTTGTTGATATCTGCGCCGAGCGAGAGGCCCGATTCTTTTGCGATCCGCTCACTCATGGCGCGTAGCTGCTCTCTAGTCAGACCGGGCAGCAGTCCGGCCTCCTTTGGATCGTTCGGATCGCTTTTAGCGTTTTCGGGCACCATGTCCAAAAATAGCTTGTTGGTCGGCCGCGAAAAGAATGACCTCTTCGGGGAACGCTATGCCGTGCCAACGATCGCCCATCTGGTCGGCGATAGTCGACACCACGAAGCCCGGTCGTCATCCGGGCGAATGTCGCGGAGCGGCGATATGCAATCTGTCTTCTGCGCGGCGCAGCCGCGCTCCAACATCGTCGCTAAGCGCGCAGCGCGTGTGACATCAATTCGCCCGGAGGACGACCGGGCTTCCTGCGCATCCGACTTTGACCCCACCAGAGGGTGGTGAAAGTCGGATGCGTCGCTTGAGAGGGGCGACTATTTGATGTGGACGCCGGAGATCGCGCGGCTGATGACCAGGCGCTGGATCTCGGAGGTGCCCTCGAAGATCGTGTAGATCTTGGCGTCGCGGTGCATCCGCTCGACCGGGAACTCGCGGGTGTAGCCGTTGCCGCCGAGAATCTGGATCGCCCGCTCGGTCGCCCAGACGGCGACCTCGCCGGCCTTGAGCTTCGACATCGAGCCCTCGGCGTTTTCGAACTTCTGGCCGGTGCGGCCCATCCAGGCGGCGCGCCAGACGAGCAGGCGGGCGGCGTCGATCTCCATCTTCATGTCGGCGAGGGCGAAGGCGATCGACTGGTTCTCGATGATCGCCTTGCCGAACTGCTGGCGCTCTTTGGCGTACTCGAGCGAGTACTCGTAAGCGGCGCGGGCGATGCCGATCGCCTGGGCGCCGACGGTCGGCCGGCTCGCCTCGAAGGTCTGCATCGCCGCCTGCGATTTGGAGCTCTTGCCCTCGCGGACGCGGGCGAGGCGCTCGTCGAGCTTCTCTTTGCCGCCGAGCAGGCACGAGCCCGGGATGCGGCAGTCGTCGAGGTGGACGTCGGCGGTGTGGGAGGCGCGCAGGCCGTGCTTCTTGACCTTGGCGCCCTGCTCGCAGCCCTTCGTGCCGGGCGGGATGACGAAGGCGGCGTGCCCACGCGAGCGCAGCTCGCGGTCGACCGAGGCGATCACGACGTGGACGTCGGCGATGCCGCCGTTGGTCGCCCAGGCCTTCTGGCCGTTGATGACCCACTCGTCGGTCGCCTCGTCGTACTTGGCGGTGGTGCGGATCGCTGCCACGTCGGAGCCGGCGTCCGGCTCCGACGCGCAGAAGGCAGCCACCTTGGGGTCGCCCTCGGTGCCGAAGCACTGTGGAATCCACTCGCCCATCTGCTCCGGGGTTCCCTGCCCGAAGATCGCGGCGACGGCCAGCGAGGTGCCCATGATCGCCATGCCGATGCCGGCATCGCCCCAGAACAGCTCCTCGTTGGCGATCGGCAGGGTCAGGCCGGTGTCGTCGCCGAAGAACTGACCCAGCGCTTCGAAGCCGTAGAGGCCGATCTTGGCGGCCTCCTGGATGACGGGCCAGGGCGTCTCCTCGCGCTCGTCCCATTCGGCCGCCGCGGGGCGCACGACGCCCTCGGCGAAGCCGTGGACCCAGTCGCGGATGTCCTGCTGGTCCTGGTTCAGCTCGAGCGTGAACTTGGGGCCCTCGGCCCCGGCGTCACCTGCGGCCCCGTCCGCCGCCACTTGCTCCGCCTCTGCCACTGCTGAAGAATCGCTCATCCGGCAAAGCCTACATGGAACCGTGTCAAATTAGACGGCAGGGGGCTCCGATGCAAGATCGCGCAGGTCGAACGCCCGCAGCCCCTCCTGACCGTCGTCCGTGCAGTCGAAAAAGGTGCGGTTGACGCAGTCGTACTCGGGCCCAGAGCCGGCGTAGGCGCGCTCGACCGAGAAGGGGCAGTGTGGCAACGCCGTTCCGGTCATCTTGACCCCGCCGAAGCCGCCCGGCTGCAAGACCGCGTCGAGCTCGATCTTGGCGGCGAAAACCTCCTGCATGCAACCGACGTACTGCGTCCCCGTCAGGCTGTCGACGTAGCTGTAGAGGAAGTGACAGCCGAGCTCGACGCAGCTGCGCGGCTCGATCATCTTGTCGCAGAAAGAACGGCACTGACGACACTCACCGGTCTTCTGGCGCGTAACGGGCACAGCAGAAGTCTAGGCAGCCAGAGCGTCGGCGCCTAGGACGTGGTCCAACTCCGCCAGCAGCTTGCTCGAGTTGCGAACCTTGAACTCTTCCCCCAGCTTCCACTCACGGGCCCTGCCGTCTTCGCCGGGGATCGCCAGGAAGACCTCGGCGTCGCCCCGATTGCCCTCGAAAACCGTCTTCAGTTCCTCGATCAGATGAGGATTGCCGAGGCTCACCGGGTCGATCGTCAGCCGCAGCGGAGCCGCCGGTGCGCTGGCGGCGGCGCTCGCCCGGGCCATCTCCTCGACATCGGGTTCGAAGCGCTCGGCCTCCTGCACGACGAGCTTCGTCTCGCCCCGGTCCTTGTGATCTATCCGGCCGCGGACGATGACGACGGAATCGGTCTCGATCGTCCCGGCGCTCTCGGCCTGGTCGGCCTTGAAGACCAGCATCTCGACCTGTCCTTCGATGTCGTCGAGGGTCGCGAACATCATCTGGTTGCCGCTCTTGGTGCGGATCTTCTTGCTCTCGGCGACGATGCCGCCAACGGTGACCCAGGCCCCGTCGGGCTTGTTCGCCAGGTCCGCCAGGCTGCAGTCGACGCGGGCGCGCAATGCCTCGCGGACTTCTGAGAGCGGATGGGAGGAGAGGTAGGTGCCGAGCGTCTCCTTCTCCAGCGCCAACAGCTCGCGGCGCTCGAACTCGGTGGCTGAGATCGGCGGGCGGTGGTGGGAGCTCGCGGCGCCCCCCTCTCCCCCACTTGCCGCGTCGCCGAAGTCGAAGATCGAGCCCTGGCCGAGCTGGGCGTCCTCCTGGGCTTTCTGGCCGGCCGACTGCGCCGCCGGGAGCGCCTCGAGCATGCCTTTCCTCGTCGCCCCGGTCGAGTCCAGGGCACCGCACTTGACCAGGCACTCGATCGCCCGTTTGTTGACCGCGCGCGAGTCGACCCGCTCGCAGAAGTCCCAGATCGAGGCGATCGGCGCGTCCTCGCGAGCCCGCAGGATCGCCTCGACTGCCGCGTGACCGACGTTCTTCACCGCGTCGAGACCGAAGCGGATCGCCTTCTCGGAGACGACGAAGCTGTGGTCGGACGAGTTGACGTCGGGCGGCAGGACGTCGATGCCCATCTCCGCGCAGCGGTTGACGAAGAGCGGCACCTTGTCTTTGGTGTTCATCACCGAGGAGATCACCGCCGCCATGTACTCGGCCGGGTAGTTGGCCTTGAGGTAGGCGGTGCGGTAGGAGATCAGCCCGTAGCAGGCGGCGTGGGACTTGTTGAAGGAGTAGTCGGCGGCCGCTTCGTTCAGCTTCCAGAGATCCCTGGCGACCGCCGTGGCGGTCTCGGATTCGGCCAGGCCCTGCATGAATTTGTCCTTCATAGTCGCCATCAGGTCGCGCTTCTTCTTGCCGATCGCCTTGCGCAGGTCGTCCGCCTCGGCGCCGGAGAAACCGGCCATCGACCGTGCGATCTGCATCAACTGCTCCTGGTAGATGACGCAGCCGTGGGTCTCCTCGGTGATCGCCCGCAGTCGCGGGTCGGGGTAGCGCACCGTCGAGGGGTCCCGCTTGCCCTTGGCGTAGGCGGGGATGTAGGCCATCGCGCCGGGCCGGTAGAGGGCGCCGAGCGCGACGATGTCGGCGAACTCGGTCGGCCCGACCTTGCGCAGCGCGTCCCGCATCCCCTCCGACTCGAACTGGAAGACTCCGGTCGAGTCGCCCGCCGCGAGCATCGCGTAGGTCTTGGCGTCGTCGAGCGGGATCTTCTCCATCTCGACCCTCTCGCCGCCACGCGAGCGCTCGATGATGTCGATCGCGTCCTCGATCACGTCGAGGTTGCGCAGGCCGAGGAAGTCCATCTTCAACAGGCCGATCTCCTCGATCGGCCCCATCGAGTACTGGGTGACGATCTTGTACTGGCGCTCCGGCTTGCCGGAGCCGTTGCCGTTGCCGACCGCCGGCGCGTTGCGGTCCTCGGCCAGCTGCAGCGGCACCACCTCGTGCAAGGGCCGGTCGGCGATCACCACGGCGGCGGCGTGGATCGAGTTGTTGCGGATGATCCCCTCGAGCCCCCGGGCCACGTCGATGATCCGTTTCGCGTCCGGCTCGCTGTCGTAGGTCCGTTTCAGCTCCTGGCCCGACTTGAGGCATTCCTCGAAGGAGGGGCTGCGGCCCATGATCGGCTCCGGGATCTGCTTGGCGAGGCGATCGCCGCTGCCGTAGTCGAAGCCGAGAACCCGCGCGGCGTCGCGGGTCGCCGCGCGCGGCGCCATCTTGCCGAAGGTGATGATCTGGGCCACCGACTCGCGGCCGTACTTGTCGCCGACGTAGCGGATCATCCGCTCGCGGCCCCGCACCGAGAAGTCGATGTCGATATCCGGCATCGATTTGCGGCCGGGGTTGAGAAAGCGCTCGAAGATCAGGCCCTCGGCGAGCGGATCGAGGTCGGTGATCTTGAGCACGTAGGAGACGATCGAGCCCGCCGCCGAGCCACGGCCGGGGCCGACGGCGACGCCGTTTTCCTTGGCGTAGCGGACGAAGTCCCAGACGATCAGGAAGTAGGAGGCGAAGCCCATCTCCTCGATCACGCCGAGCTCGAACTCCATCCGCTCCACGGCCTCGGCCGGCGTGGGGTCGCCGTAGCGGGCCCGCAGCCCCTCGCCGGCGATCCGCCGCAGCATCGCCTCCGGCTCCTCGCCGTCCTCGGTCGGGTAGCGGGGCAGCAGCAGGCTGCCGAGCTCGATGTCGAGCGAGCAGCGCTCGGCGATCTCCAGCGTCGTCGGGATCGCCTCGGGCCACTCGGCGAAGGAGTCGGCCATCTCCTCGTTGCTCTTGAGGAAGAACTCGTTGGTGTCGAAGCTCATCTTCGGCGCCTCGAGGGTCGACTTGGTCTGCACGCAGAGCAATGCCGCGTGGTTGTCGAAGTCCTCGCGGCGCAGGTAGTGGACGTCGGCGGTGCCGACCAGCGGCCGGTTCAGCTCGCGGGCGAAGCGGACGATCCCCTGATTGGCCTTCTCCTGCTCCTCGATGCCGTTTTTCTGCACCTCGAAGTAGACCTGCTCGGGGCCGAATGCCTGAATCAGGTCGTCGAGGTGCCCGCGTGCATCGTCGGCGCGCTCTTCGATCAGGCGCCGACAGAAGCGCGACTGCAGGCAGCCGGTGAGGACGATCACCCCGTCGGCGTGGGCGGCGAGCAGCTCCATGTCGACGTTGGCTTTGCCGCGCGAGAAGCCCTGCAGGAAGCCTGCCGAGGTGAGCTTGACCAGGTTGGCGAAGCCGGCGTCGTTTTCGGCCAGCAGGGTGAGGTGGTTGCGCTCGTACTTGGGCTTCTCTTTGATCGCCTTGACGTCGTCGACCAGGTAGGCCTCGAGACCGGCGATTGGTTTGATGCCGTGCTTTTGGCAGGCCTTGTAGAGATCGACGGCGCCGTTCATCACGCCGTGGTCGGTCAGTCCCAGCGCCGGCTGGCCGAGTTCCGCGGCCCGCGCCGCCATCGCGTCGATCTTGCAGGCGCCATCGAGCAGCGAGTACTCGCTGTGGGCATGCAGATGGACGGCGGCGGCTGAACTCACGGCTGCGGGCGATCATGGCAAGCGAGGCAGATGCCAAGTGCGCCCGAACAAGCGCCTTTCTCGCTATCTCCGTGCCTAAATTCGCACTAAAAGCCGCAAGGAACATGGGCGAGCCGGGCTAACATCGAAGCGTGCTCGCAAATGAGACCGATCTGTCGGGAGGCCGGGTCCTCGTCGTCGAGGACGATCAGGAGATCGCCGACGTGCTGCGGCGCTCGCTGCGCAACGAGGGCTATGAGGTGCGGACCTCGGCGGACGGAGTCGACGCGCTCGACGTCGCCGCCGGCTTCGTCCCGGACCTCGTCGTCCTCGACCTCGGCCTACCGCGGATGGACGGAGTCGAGGTCTGCCGGCGATTGCGCGCCGACAGCGACGTGCCGATCCTGATGCTGACCGCACGGGCGGAGACCGAGGACCGCGTGGGCGGGCTCGACAGCGGCGCCGACGACTATCTGGTCAAGCCGTTCGAGCGCAAGGAGCTGCTCGCCCGGATCCGTGCCCTGCTGCGCCGCCGCCCGCCGCGCGGCTCGGCCTCGCTCGAGGTCGGCGACCTCAGCCTCAATCCCGATACCCGCGAGGTGCGTCGCGGCGAGCGCGAGATCGAGCTGACCAACCGCGAGTTCGAGCTGCTCGAATACCTGATGCACAACGAGCGCCTCGTCGTCTCCCGCGAGCGCCTGCTCGACGAGGTCTGGGGCTATGACCCGATGGCGGCCACCAACACGATCGACGTGTTCATCTCCAATCTGCGCCGCAAGCTCGAGGCGGGTGAGGAGACACGGCTTCTGCACACCAAACGCGGCGCCGGCTACGTGCTCAAGGGCTAGCGGCATTGCGGCCGGGCAACTGGCCGGTCCGCTGGCGCCTCGCCGGCGTTTCCGCCGGTCTGACCCTGGCGATCCTCGTGCTCTTCGGCGTGATCGTCGGCAACCTCGCCGGGCAGCGCATCCGCGACGACTTCAACCGCGAGATGAAGGGCGCCGTGACGACGCTGGCTTCACAGGTCCAGATCGTCGACACGATCACCAACACGCTGATCGTCCGCGAGCCGGACCTGGGCGATTTCGTCAGCCCCAACGACGCCTCGGTGCGGATCTACGACTCGCAGGGGCGCGAACTCGACGCCAGCCCAAATGCCGCCGAACTCGGCCCCCCGGCAGCGGGGATCCGCGAAATCGGCGAGATACGGGTCGTGACGGTCGCCCTGCGCAGCCGCCAGACCGGGCGAATCGCAGGCTACGTCCAGTACGGACGTGACGAGCAGCACGTCGACTCGACCGTGGGCCGGCTCTGGCTGCTGATCGCCGCCGGCGTGCTGGGCGCGACCCTGCTCGCCAGCCTCGCGGGCGTGGCGATCGCCCGCCGGGCGATGCGGCCGATTGCCTCGCTGACCGCGACGGCGCGCACGATCGCCGATACCGGCGACCCCTCCAGTCACATGCCACAGCCGCGCGTCGACGACGAGGTGGGCGAGCTGGCGAGGACGCTCGAGTTGATGCTCCGCTCGCTCGACGCCGCGCGCGCCGAGCGCGAAGCGGCGCTGAAGCGCCAACGCGAGTTCGTCGCCGACGCCTCGCACGAGCTGCGCACCCCGCTGACCAGCATCCTCGCCAACCTGGAGCTGCTCCAGGCCTCGCTGGAGGGGCCGCAGGAAGACGAGCGGGCAATGGTCGACTCGGCGCTGCGCTCCTCCAGTCGGATGAGCCGCCTGGTCGGCGACCTCCTGCTCCTCGCCCGTGCCGACGCGGGCCGGATCGGCGCTCGCACCCGCAGCGATCTGGCCGAGGTGGCGGGCAACGCCGCGGCGGAGGTCGCCCCGACGATCGGCGAACGCGAGCTGCGAGTCGACAACGAGCATCCGCTCTGGGTCGACGGCAACCCGGATGAGCTGCATCGCCTGGTGCTCAACCTGCTCGACAACGCCGCCCGTCACACCCAGCCGGGCTCGCGGATCGAGCTGCGCCTCCGCGCCGAGGGCGCGAGCGCCGTGGTCGAGGTCGCCGACAACGGCCCCGGCGTTCCGGCGGAGCTCCGCGAACAGATCTTCGAGCGCTTCGTCCGCGGCGACGGGCCCGCCGACACCGCGATCGGCGGTGGCAGCGGCCTCGGCCTGGCGATCGTCAGCGCTGTGGCCAGATCGCACGGCGGCAGCGCCGAGGCAGGCGAGTCCGGCCTCGGGGGCGCGCTGTTCCGGGTCCGGCTGCCTCTGCGTTCCTCCAAGCCTGAGCGGGGAATTAACCCGGCTTTAGACCCGCTTTAGCGCTCCGGCTTAGTTTCATCCACGGACGAGACACAAAGGCCCGCCGGTTCTCCCCAACGCGACCGGCGGGTCTTTTTTTTGCGGCTTTAGACCTCGACGACGACAGGCAGGATCATCGGCCGGCTGCGCAGCTTCTCGTAGACGAGCTTGGCGATCGCCTCGTGGATGTCTTCTTGAATCAGGTGGACCTCGCGCGTGCCCGCCTCGGCGGCGTCCTCGAGCGAGTCCTCGACCACATCCTTGAGTTCGTCGACCAGCGACTCCTCGCCGTCGGCCAGGGCGACGCCGCGCACGATCGCCTCGGGATCGGCGACGACGCTGCCGTCGTCGGCGGAGATCGTCGCGACGACGATGAAGATGCCGTCGGCGGAGATCTCGCGGCGGTCGCGCAGCGCGACGTCGTCGGGCTCGCCGACGTTGACGCCGTCGACGTAGACAACCCCGGCGTGGACCTCCTTGCCGAAGCGCGCCCCATCGGCGTCGACCTCGAGCGGCAGGCCGTTGCGGCCCTGGAAGACGTTCTCGGGGTCGATCCCGACCGAGTGCGCAAGCCCTGCGTGCAGGCGCAGCCGCTGGTAGTCGCCGTGCACGGGCATCACGTAGCGCGGCTTGGTCAGGTTGAGCATCAGCTTCAGCTCCTCCTGCCAGCCGTGCCCGGAGGCGTGAATCGGTGCGTCCTTGGCGGTCACGACCGAGGCGCCGATCTCGTAGATGCGGTCGATCGTTTCGTTGACCGCGCGCTCGTTGCCCGGCACCGGGGTGGCCGAGAAGACGACGGTGTCGCCCGAGTGCAGCTGGACGTCACGGTGGTCGTTGTTGGCCATCCGCCGCAGCGCCGAGAGCGGCTCGCCCTGGCTGCCGGTGGAGATCACGACGACCTTCTCGTCGGGGAAGTCCTCGATCTCGCGCGGCTGGATGAAGAGGCCCGAAGGCGCTTTCGCGATCCCAAGGCTGGAGGCGATATTGAAGTTCTTGCGCATCGAGCGGCCGACCAGGGCGACCCGGCGGTCGAGCGCGACGGCGGCGTCGATCACCTGCTGCACGCGGTGGATGTTCGAGGCGAAGGAGGTGACGATGACCCGGCCCTTGCAGGCCGAGAAGGTCTCCAGCAACGCCGGCCCGACGCTCGACTCCGAGGGTGCGATCCCCGGCCGGTCGGCATTGGTCGAGTCGCCGCAGAGCAGCAGCAGGCCTTCGCGGCCGAGCTCGGCGAGGCGCGACATGTCCGCCGGGCGGCCGTCGACCGGGGTCTGGTCGAACTTGTAGTCGCCGGTCATCAGCATCTTGCCGAGCTTCGTGCCGAGGATCACGCCGCGCGCGTCCGGGATCGAGTGCGAGAGGTGGACCAGCTCGAGCTCGAAGGGCCCGGCCTGGACCTTCTTGCCGGCCGGCAGCTCCTCCAGCGGCGCGTCCTTGAGCTTGTGCTCGTCGAGCTTGGAGCGGACCATGCCGATCGTCAGCTGGCCGCCGTAGATAACCGGCGGCATGCCGATCTCGCGCAGCACGTAGGGCAGCGCGCCGACGTGGTCCTCGTGGCCGTGGGTGAGCACAATCGCCTCGATGTCGTCGGCGCGGTCGCGCAGGTAGCCGAAGTCGGGCAGAACCAGATCGATCCCGAGCATCTCCGGCGTCGGGAACATCAGGCCGGTGTCGACGACGACGATCCGCCCGTCGTACTCGATCACGGTCATGTTCTTGCCGATCTCGCCCAAGCCGCCGAGCGGCAGCACTCGCAGTTTCGCGGCCATGGCTAGGAGGCCACCGGTACGCCGACGGCGTCGAGCGCCTCGCTCAGCGTGGCGCGCTGCTCGGTGTCGAGCTCCAAC
>DAIRWC010000047.1:0-9973 GCA_036802505.1 Solirubrobacterales bacterium | reverse complement strand
CCTGGGTGACGGGGTTGACCGGGGCCACGTCGGCGAGCCAGCCCTGCAGCAGGGCCAGCGGCGCGTAGGCGGTCGTGGTCAGGATCAGCGCCATCATCCCGGCCTGCATCAGCGGCGCCGCCGACTGGCTCTTGAAGTGCAGGGCCAGCATCGAGCCCCAGCAGGCGGCGACCGCGGCCATCGCCGCGACCATGAAATAGGTGACGAGGAGGCCGTCGATGCCCGGCCAGCCGGCGCCGAGCAACAGCGCGATCGTCAGGACGAAGGTGGCCGGGATCAGCGAGCGGGCGCTGGCGGCGAGCACGGTGCCCGCGAGCAGGACCCAGCGCGGGGCGGGGGAGACGAGCAGGCGGTCGAGCCAGCCTTGCTCGATGTCGCGGGCCAGGTTGACACCCGCCGCCGCACCGGCGAAGCCGGCCCCCTGCAACATGCTGATCGGGACGATGAAGCTCTCGTAGGAGCCGGTGGTGAAACCCCGCAGCTGGGTCAGTGCGCCAAAGACGCCGTTGAGGCCGAGGAAGAAGATCGTCGGCGCCAGCACGCCGGGGATCGCGGCGCCGGGAACGCGCAGCAGCTCGTTCTTCGCCCGTGCCATCAGCGCACCGATCGTCGCCAGGTTGGTCCGCCAGGCCGGGATCGCCTGTGCCGCCGGGATCGCCGCCGCCTCCATCAGCCGACCCGCAATCGGTGGCGCAGTGCCCGCGCGCTGAGCACCAGGCCGAGGACGACGATGCCGGCGATCGCCAGCAGGGCGTCGATCGTGTCGGAAGCGTCGATGCCGGAGATGATCGGCTCGCGGACCCCTTCGACGACGAAGCTGAGCGGGTTGTATTCGGCGATCGTCTGGGCCGGCTGGATCATCAGTTCGACCGGGAAGAAGGCCGAGGAGAGGAAGAGGACGACGAGCACCAGCGGGAAGAGGCCCTGGACGACGCTGGCGCTGCCGGTGCGCAGGGCGATCGCCGCGCCGATCCCGCCGACCGCCATCGCCGTCACCGTGACCAGGGCGATCGCCAGCAGCGCCCCGGGGACGCCGCCCTCGATGTGGGCGCCGAAGACGAGCCCGATCGCGAGGAACCAGAGCGCCGCGAACAAACCCAGCGCCGCGGTTCCGGCGAGGCGCCCGAGGACGATCGTGAAGCGGGAGATCGGCGCCGCGAAGAGCCGATCGGTGAAGCCCATCTCGATGTCGACCGCGAGCGCGATCCCGCCGCTGTTGCCGGCCAGCATCAGCGACTGCATCATCGCCCCGGCGAGCATGAACTGGAGAAAGCTCTGCACCGGCGGGAAGCCGGGAAGGTTTACCGCACCGCCGGCGCCGCCCGTCTGGATCGCCAGCAGGATCGTCGGGAAGACGACGATCGGCGCCATCAGCTGGGGCCGGCGGAAGGTCTGGCGGATCGAGCGCATGCCGAGAGCGCCGACGACGCGCAGGTTCGTCGCCAGGCCGCTCACGCTTTCACGGCCTCCCCCTCGCCGCTCTCCTCCCCCTCGTGCTCGAGGTGGTAGCCGGTCTTGGCGACGAAGACGTCGTCGAGGCTGGGGCGGACGAGCTCCAGCGAGCCGACCTCGATGCCCGCCTCGTCCAGTGCCCTGACGACGCGCGGGATGTCGCCCGCGCCATGCTCGACCTCGACCAGGACCGTCTTGCCGTCGACCGGCGGCAGCAGGGGGCCGATGCGGGCGCAGATCTCCTCCGCCTCGGCGATCGAGCCCTCCTCGAGCTGCAGGCGGATATGGGGGTGGCCGATTTCGGCTTTGAGCGAGGCCGGGGTCCCCTCGGCGACGATCCTGCCGCTGTCGATGATCCCGACGTTGTCGGCGAGCTGGTCGGCCTCCTCCAGGTACTGGGTGGTGAGGAAGACCGTCGTCCCCTCGTCGTTCAGCGCGCGCACCTCCTCCCAGATCGTTTTGCGGCTGACCGGATCGAGGCCCGTGGTCGGCTCGTCGAGGAAGAGCACGCGCGGCTCGTGGACCAGCGCCGCCGCGAGGTCCAGGCGCCGCTGCATCCCCCCCGAGTAGGTGCCGACACGGCGGTCGGCGGCGGCGACCAGGTCGACTCGCTCGAGCAGATCGTCGGCGCGCCGCTTGCCCTCGCCGCCCGGCAGGCCCTGGAGCGTCGCCTGCAGGCGGATCAGCTCGCGGCCGGTCATCAGCGGGTCGAGCGCCGCTTCCTGGAGGGCGACGCCGATCGAGGCGCGCACCCGGCGCGCCTCGGAGACGATGTCGTGGCCGGCCACGGTCGCCCGCCCACCGGTTGGCAGCAACAGCGTCGTCAGCATCCTCACCGTGGTCGTCTTGCCCGCCCCGTTGGGGCCGAGGAAGCCGTAGATCTCGCCCTCGCCGACCTCGAGGTCGATGCCCTGGACGGCCAGCACTTCGTCGAAGGCACGCTCAAGTCCCTCGACCACGATCGCGGTCGACGCCATCCTGCCTAGGCCTCCGTCGGCGAGGCGGCCGCCAGCGGCGGCAGCGACTCGACCCAGCGGCGCCCGTTGGCGCGCTCCAGCGCCTCGGCGGCATCGAGCAGCAGCTCGTCCTCGCCCCAGGCGGCCTGAAGTTGAAGTGCCAACGGCAGGCCCTCGCTGCTCAGCCCCACCGGCATGCTGATCGAGGGGATCCCGGTCAGGTTGGCGAGAGCGGCACCACGCACGTTGGCCTGGTCGGCGGTGTTGGGGCCCGAGGGAAGCTCCACCATCGGCGCGTCGAGTCGGGGCGCCGGCGCGGGAACCGTGGGCCAGGCGATCACGTCGACCCCCTCGAAGAGGGTAGCCAGACGGCGGCGCATCAGCGTGCGCACCCGGCTGGACTGAACGGTCGCCGTCGCCGGCAGCAGCATCCGGTACTTGAGCGTGCCACGCGCGATCGGGCTCAGCTCCGGGTCGAGCTGGTTGAGGCGCTCCGGCGTTACGCCGCCCATGCTCTCCGAGTTGATGATCAGGATCGCGGCGAGGGTCGCCGCTTCGAGGTCGGGCAGCTCGATCTCCCGTACCTCGCCGCCGGTCTCGCCTCGCAGCGCCTCGATCGCCTCCTCGCAGGCGCCGGCGACCTCGGGCGTCACGTCTTCGGAGACCGGGTCGCGGACGACGCCGATCCGCAGCCCGGCCGCATCGCCGCCGCTGAGCTGCTCGCCGTAGAGCACCGAGCCGAGCAGGCGGCAGTCAGCGGCGTCGGCGCAGAGCGGACCGGAGACGATCAGGGTGGTGACCGCCGCCATGTGATGCCCCTCCATCGCCGAGCGGCCGAAGGTCGGCTTGAGCCCGGTCAGGCCGCAATAGGCGGCGGGGAAGCGGACCGAGCCCAACCCATCGGCGCCGACGGCGCCCGCGACGAGGCGACCGGCGACCGATGAGGCCGGGCCGCTGGAGGAGCCGCCCGGGCAGCGCTCGGTGTCCCAGGGATTGCGGGCGGGCCCGTAGACCGAGACGTTGCCGGTGCTGCCGGCGCCGAGCTCGTGCATGTTGCCGACGCCGACGATCACGGCTCCGGCGTCGCGGAGGACCCGGTAGGGCCCCGACTCACCCGGCGCGGTGGGCGCGATCAGCTCGGCGGCGCCGAAGCGCTGCGCCCGCCAGGGCAGCGGCCACTCGTCCTTGATCACGACCGGCACACCGTGCAGCGGCCCCGCGGGTGCGGCGGCGAGCATCTCGCGGGAGCGCTCTGGGAAGGTCTCGACGACCGCGTTGAGCGCCGGGTTGCGCTCCTCGATCCGCGCGAGAGTGGCGTTCAGCAGCTCGCCGGGGTCGACGTCGCCGGCCGCTATCGCGGCGGCCTGCGCGCCCAGGCCGAGATCCAGCGGCGCGCTCACTCGGGCGCCTTCGATAGATCGGGGCAGCGCTCTGGCTCGACGCCCTCGGTGTCGAGGGCGAGCAGTTCGAGGATCGGTGGCCAGAGGAGTCCGTGGACCGCGCCGATAACCGCCAGGTCGACCTCGTCGGCCTCGATTCCGAGCGCGGCGAGCCCGGCCGGGATGAACTCGTCTGCCGCTGCTGGGGTGCCCTCCATAACGGCTGGCAACCCTAGCCGATTGGCCAACTGGCCAAATCGGCGGGCTGGCCGCGATCGTGCATTCGCGCCGGAGGACCCCGCCGAGCCGCGGCGAACGAGAGAATCCCCTGCCGCAACCCTTGCAGAAGGCGGGGGTTGTGGCTTGAGACTTTGGCGAGAGCAGCAGAAAACCGACCCCACCGCAGCCGCGCTTATGTCGCGCTGGGTTTCGCCTGCGCGCTGGTCCTGCTCGTCGCTGCCGCATGGCCGGGTGCTGCCGACTCGGCGCCGGCCAGGGTCGTGGTGCTCGGCAAGACCGACTCGACGCCGCCGCCGTCCTGCCCGGGCAAGATCGTCAACAACGTCGAGGTCGTTCCCTGCCGGGTCGAGGGCCACGTGAGCGGCTTCCAGGCGATCGCCGGCGGTGTGCCGCGCCCCTACGAGGTTCCCTTCGACGGCAAGATCGTCGCCTGGTCGATCACGCTCTCGCGCCCGTCCAATACGGACACCGAAAAAATGACCGACGAGATCGGCTTCTTCAACGAATTCCTCGGCAAGCCATCGCAGGCGCGGATCGGCGTCCTGCGGCCGGTCGAAGGCTCGAAGCCGCCCCAGTACACGCTGGTCCGGCAGAGCCCGCTGCAGATCCTCAACCCCTACTTCGGCAGCACGGTGATCTTTGCGCTCGACCATCCGCTCAGCGTCCTGCAGGGCCAGGTCGTCGCTCTGACCGTCCCGACCTGGGCGCCGATGTTCGCCTTCAACGTGACCGAAGAAAACACCTGGCGCGGCAGCCGCCTTCCCAAACACTGCTCCTCGAAGGAAGACATCCAGGGCGGCCATCCGCAGCAGGGCGTAGGCAAGACCAAGACCTACGGCTGCTACTACAGCAACGCCCGCCTGCTCTACACGGCGACTGTCGTTAAACAGCCGTAGGAGAAAATTGACATTTGGCGCGCCACAAGCGCGTCCGGCCCTGTCAGCGTCGCGACGTGTCCGTGATCGCGATTGGCCTCTACCTTCTGACCGGCTCGTTCCTCCCGCGAGTCGAAGATCCATGGCCCGACACCATCGGCCTGGGGTTTCCCTTCACGCTGTCGGCTGCCTTCGGAGTGTTGGCCGGCTTCATCTACTCGGAGGCACCCCGGGCCCGGTGGGACCAGGCGGTTCGCAGAGGTGCTTTCGCCGGCTTCTGTCTTGGAGTTGTGATCTATGTAATTTCGCTGGTGGGCCCGCTAGTCTTTGCGGTATGAGATCTATTGTCCGAGATAGACTGATGACCTGGGTGATCGTCTGCTTGATTGCTGGGATGATTGCTGAGTCGACCGGCCCCGGCGTTGGAGCTATTCATTTGATCGCCTTGGGGGTGGCGATGATCGCCTTCGTAATGATCCTCTGGCCTGATCGCCCCCGGCATTGGCGCGGGATACGCCGGGTCGGATCGTCTTAGAGAGCTTCTTGGCGCAAGCCGCAGTACTCGCAGTCGCTGACGTCGAGACCGATCAGCTGGTCGCAGCGGCGGCAGGCGCGCAGGTTCTCCGGCGTGCGGGGGAGGGACGAGGCGGAGGGGGCGAGCGGCAGCACCATCGCCACCGGGACCATCTCCTCGTCGGTCTCGCGATCGACGTAGACCGAGCCGGGCTCGGCGTAGGCGAGGGCCTCGCGGCCGGAGGCCGGCGCCCGCATCCTGTAGAGCTGCTTCGCGTTCACGGCGGAGAAGACTAATAGCTTGTGCGGCACATGCGCGTCCTCTTGTTCCACGGCTACATGTTGCGCGGCACGGGCAGCAACATCTACACCGCGAATCTCGCCCGTGCGCTCGCTCAGCTCGGTCACGAGGTGCATCTCCTTTGCCAGGACAAGCAGGTGCAGCTGGATGGCGTCCAGATCCACAATCCAGACATCCACGGCCTTTTGCCCGTCTATGTCAAAGACCCGTACGAGGGGTTTGAGGTCAAGGCGTTTCCCGAGCTGACCGAGGCAGAGCTCGACCGCTACATCGACGCCAATGTTTCCGCGGTTCGCGAGGCCTCCGATGCAATCGGTGGCTTCGACGCAGCTCTTGCGGGCCACCTGGTCATGGGCCCGTGCATCCTCGCTCGCGCCGGGATCGGCGACTTCGCGGCGAAGATCCACGGTTCGGCCCTGGAGTACACGGTCAAACCGGACCCGCGCTTTCTTCCCTACGCCGAAGAGGGAATGCGCGCCGCCAGCTGCGTCCTCGTCGGTTCGCGGCACACGGCCGAATCTCTTTGGGCTGCCCTTCCGAGCGTCACTGGTCTGCGAGAGAAGACCCGTCTGGGGCCTCCCGGGGTCGACACGAGCGCATTCCGACCGCGGGTGGCGCGGGGTGACGGGGGGTTCGGACGGGTGAGTCCGCTAACCCCCCGTCACCCCGTGACAGGACCCGCGGCTGACGGCCCCCGCGTCGTCTTCGTCGGGAAGCTGATCGTTTCCAAGGGGGTCGATCTGCTGATTGCGGCGTGGCCGCTGGTCAGAGCTGCGCACCCTGATGCGGAGCTGGAGATTGCGGGGTACGGAGAGTACGAGCAGGGGTTGCGCCGTTTGCTTGCGGCTCTAGATAGCGGGGATATGGACGATGCGCGTGAGGTCGCCGAGCTGGGGAGGGGGCTTGAGGGCGGTTCCGCGGAACCGCTGTCGATCTTGAGCGCGTTTTTCGCCGATCCGCCCGATGGCTATCTGGATGCGGCCCGGGGAATCGCGGAT
This sequence comes from Solirubrobacterales bacterium, assembly GCA_036802505.1. Lineage (GTDB taxonomy): Bacteria > Actinomycetota > Thermoleophilia > Solirubrobacterales > 70-9 > VRUE01. The sequence goes on along the minus strand of DAIRWC010000047.1, from coordinate 3,259 downwards.
TCAGTCGAGTTCATCGGGCGGCTGGAGCACGATGAGGTGGCTGAGCTGCTGCCGGGAGCTGAGGCGCTGGTGATGCCCAGCACCTTTCCTGAGGCCTTCGGGATGGTGGCGGCGGAGGCAGCAGCGTGCGGAGTGCTCCCGGTGTCCGCGGGGCATTCGGGGATGCTCGAGGTGTCGCGGAAGCTGGCGAAAACGCTGCCGGCCCAGGCAGCAGAGCTTGTCTCCTTCCCGGTCGAGGAGGGTGCCGTAGAGGCGATCGCGGACCGGCTGAACAGGTGGTTCGAGCTTCCGGAGGATGCGCGCGCCGAAGCCCGCAAAGCGCTCGTAGCCACCGCCCAAAAGCTCTGGAGCTGGGAGGGCGTAGCGCGCGGAGTACTGACAGCTTCCGCAGGCCAACTTGACGACCTGTCTGCGCCCGAGTAGGAGCCATCCGGGTAGGGCTGGAACGTCTTGTACTTTTTCGCCGAGGCCTCTGGGCGCCAGCCCAACCCGGCCACACCGAAAAAGTTAAGTGGAAGCCCTACCCGGATGGCTCCCCAACATCGTGCCAACCGTCATTTGAGCCCAGGATTCCTTCCGCCGCCGCTTCAATAGAATGCCCGCCGCCTCATGTACGGCCGCCTGCCGATAGCGAAGATGTTCGCCGCGACCGTCGCTCTGACGGCGGCGATCTCTGCGGTGATGCTCCCGATCAACTGGGACGGCCAGGCCGCCTCGACGGCGGCCCCCAAGATCGACGATCTGCTCAGCGTGATGATCGTCCTCTCGGCATTCGTCTTCTCGCTGGTGATGGTGATGCTCTTCTACGCATTGTGGAAATTCAAAGCCAAACCGGGCGACGAATCCGATGGCGAGCCGATCCACGGCAACACCCGGCTCGAGGTCGCCTGGACGCTGATCCCGACGATCATCGTCCTCTTCGGCGCCGCCTACAGCTGGTCGGTGCTCAACGACATCGAAGAACCGGCCAAGAACGCGCTCACCGTTGACGTCTTCTCCCAGCAGTACGCCTGGAGCTTCGGCTATCCCGGCAAAGGCAACGCCTACGTGCAGGGCGAATTTCACGTCCCGGTCAACCGCCAGGTCCAGTTCAAGATGCACTCCCAGGACGTGATCCACTCCTTCTGGGTGCCAGAGTGGCGGATCAAGAAAGACAACGTGCCGGGGATCACCACGACGGCCACCGTCACCCCGGACAAGGTCGGCACCTATCAGCTGATCTGCACCGAGCTCTGCGGCTTCGGCCACGCCTCGATGCGGGCCAAGGTCGTGGTCGAGTCGCCGGCCGACTTCCGCAAATGGGTCGCCGGCCTGACGGAAAAGGTGCCGGCCCCGTACATGGAATCGATCCGCCAGGACACCGAAACCAACCCGGTCGAACCCCTTGGGGCGGGCGGGGCATAATGGAGGCGCAGATCTACTGATGGTCGCCGCGATCAAGCAACCGGGATGGATTCGAGGCCTGCTGGGCGCGATTCTCGCTGCCGCCTTTGGCGTCGGCCTCGTCGTCGTCCTCCGCGACATCTCCGGCCTGCCGATCTGGCAGACCGAGCAGACCGGTTACCCGCATGTCGTCGTGCCGCTGATCACCGGCCCGCTCGGGTTCCTCGCCGGCTTCGGCTGCTTCGACTACTGGCTGCGCTGGGCGGCCGGCATGCCGACGATCCCCGACGATCACTCCCAGCACGGCGCCAAGAGCTGGAAGGACTACTTCCGCTTCAACACCGATCACAAGGTGATCGGCATCCAGTACATCTGCACCACCTTCTTCTTCTTCTTCGTGGGTGGCCTGATGGCGATGCTGATCCGGGCCGAGTTGGCCCAGCCGGGCACCCAGATCGTCGACGCCGCCACCTACAACAGCCTCTTCTCCACCCACGCGGTGCTGATGATCTTCGTCTTCGTCATCCCGGTCTTCGCCGGAATCGCCAACTACGTGCTGCCGCTGATGATCGGCGCGCCGGACATGGCCTTCCCGCGCCTCAACGCGCTCAGCTTCTGGATGCTGCCGCTCGCCGGTCTGCTCTTCATCGGCAGCTTCCTCGCCCCGGGCGGCGCCTTCGACGCCGGCTGGACGGGCTACGCACCGCTCTCGACCGGGGCTCCGCTGGGTCAGTCGTTCTTCAACCTCGGCGTCCAGTTCGCCGGCGCATCCTCGATCGCGACCGCGCTCAACTTCTTGGTCACGATCATCACCATGCGTGCGCCCGGGATGACCTTCTGGCGGATGCCGCTGCTGGTCTGGGCCAACCTCTCGACCTCGCTGCTGGTCGTCGCCGCGACCCCGTTCATCGCCGGCGCCCAGTTCATGGTCCTGCTCGACCGCGTCCTCGGCACCCAGTTCTTCCAGTTTGCCGGCGGCGGCGACGTGATCAGCTACCAGCACATCTTCTGGTTCTACTCGCACCCGGCCGTCTACATCATGATGCTGCCCGGGTTCGGGATCATCTCCGAGGTCATCTCGACCCATGCCCGCAAACCGATCTTCGGCTACAGGCTGATGGCCCTGGCGTTGATCGGGATCGTCGTGCTCAGCTACTCGGTCTGGGCCCACCACATGTTCGTCGCCGGCATGTTCAGCTGGCTGCGCGTGCCGATGATGATCACCACCCTGCTGATCGCCGTGCCGACCGGGATCAAGATCTTCTCCTGGCTGGGCACGCTCTACTTCGGCAAGATCCACACCTACTCGACGGCGATGCTGTTCGCGCTCGCCTTCATCGTCACCTTCACGATCGGCGGCATCAGCGGCGTCATGCTCGGCATGGTGCCGATCGACATCCACGTCTCCGACACCTACTTCATCGTCGCCCACATCCACTTCGTCCTCTTCGGTGGCTCGGTCTTCACGATCTTCGCCGGCATCTACCATTGGTTCCCGAAGATCACCGGGCGGATGTACGACGAGAAACTCGGCCGGGTCCACTTCTGGGGGACCCTGGTCGGTACCTGGGGCACCTTCATCCCGATGCACTGGATCGGGATGGACGGGATGCCCCGCCGCGTCGCCGACTACGCGACCCAGTTCGGCAACTGGAACCTGCTGATCAGCTGCTGCGCCTTCTTCCTCGGCGCCTGCCAGCTCGTCTTCCTCTACAACATGATCGTCAGCTGGCGCTTCGGGCCGCGCGCCGTGGCCAACCCCTGGCGGGCCAACTCGATCGAGTGGCAGGTCTCCTCGCCGCCGCCGATCTTCAACTTCGACGAGATCCCGCGCGTCGTCGGCGGCCCCTATGAGTTCGGAGTCCCGGGCGCTCGC
>DAIRWC010000046.1:0-10024 GCA_036802505.1 Solirubrobacterales bacterium | reverse complement strand
CGGCAAGGCATCGGCGGCGAGCTGGTACGCGCCGCGCTCGAGGCGGCGCAGTCGTTCGGCGCCCCTGCGGTCTTCCTCGAGGGATCGTGGGGCTACTACCCGCGCTTCGGCTTCGTCGCCGGCTCCTCCCGCGGGTTCACCCGTCCGTCCGAGCGCATCCCGGAGCCGGCCTTCCAGGTCGTCGTGCTGGCAGCGTGGCAGGACTGGATGACCGGCGCGCTCGTCTACCCCGATGCGTTCTGGTCGAGCGACTCTGTCGGCCTACGGGGCGACACCCTGCGCGAGGTCCGCGCCGCCCATGGCGCCGACTCGCTGCTCAAGGTCCTCCCGGTCGACGCCGCCTCGCGCTTCCCCGAGCGCCGCACGATGCTGACGCCGTATCCGGTTCCCGGTCGATGACGCCGGGGATCCGCCGGCTCTACGCGCCGCTACGGGTGGCGGTTGAAGCCGACTCCGATGGGGTGCCGATGGCGGTCGGGCGGATCGAGGTCGTGGCCGTCCGTGAGGAGTGGGTGGTCGAGGACCGTTGGTGGACACCGCGGCGGCTGTGGCGGCACTACTTCGAGCTCGTCCTTGCCGACGGGCGGGACCTGGTCGTCTTTCGCAGCAGCAGCGGGCGCTGGTTCCGGCAGCGCGCCTGATGGGTTTGCGGTGAGCGGCGCTCCATACGTAGAGTTGCACGCCCACTCGGCCTTCTCCTTCCTCGACGGGGCCTCGACGCCGACGGAGCTCGCCGCCGCCGCGACCCGGCTGGGCTATCCCGCCTTCGCCCTCACCGACCACGACGGGCTCTGGGGCTCGATGGAGTTCGCCCAAGCCTGCCGGGGGTTCGGGGTGCGACCGATCACCGGGGCGGAGGTGACGGTTGCCTTCGGGCCGCGGGTCCTGTCGGAAGAGGAGGGGGTGTTAGCGGACTCACCCGTCCGAACACCCCCTCCTCTTCCGACACCCGCGGGAGAGCGCGTTCACCTGACTCTCCTGGTTGAGGACGCGGCGGGCTATCGCAATCTCTGCCGCTTGCTGAGCGAAGCTCATGCCCACACTCGCGACAACACCCGGCGCACGGCCGGGCAGCCTGCGGTGAAGCTGGAGCAACTCGAAGAGCACGCTGAAGGGTTGATGTGCTTATCGGGGTGCGCGCGCGAGGGAGTGGCTGGTGTGTGGGAGTGGGGTGACCCGCGCGGCGCCGCGGTTCTCGCCCACCGTCTGCTCGCCGCCTTCGGCCGCCACCGCTTCCGCATCGAGCTGCAGCGCCCCTACTGGCGGCATGACCGGGCGCGCAACCGCTGGCTCGCCGGCCTCGCCGAGCGCCTCGGCGTGGCCTGCGTGGCGACCGGCAACGTCCACTGCCACGCCCGCGGTCGCGCTCACCTCCAGGACGCCTTCGTCGCGGTGCGATCGGGGACGACGCTGGAGGCCTCCGAGCCACTGCGGCGCGGCAACTCGTCCTCCGCCCTGGCTTCGCCACGGGGAATGGCGAGGCGCTTCGCCGAGCACCCCGAGGCTGTCGCCGAGACCCTGCGCCTCGCCGAGCGGCTCCGCTTCGACCTGACCGCTGACCTCGGCTACGCCTACCCCGGTGCCGAGAGCCCCGACGCCGACCGCGAGCTCGCCGCGGTCTGCCGGCAGTTGCTGGAGGAGCGCTACGCGGGCTCGACCCTGGCGGCAAAAGCCCATGCGCGGCTCGAGGACGAGCTGCAGACGATCCGCATCCGCGGCCTCTCCGGCTTCTTCCTGCTCCACCGCGACCTGCTCGAGCTGGCCCGCGAGGTGGCGCTGGAGGTGCGCGGGCCCGCGTCGGCGCGCTCGATCATGCCGCCCGGGCGGGGCCGCGGCTCCAGCGTCAGCTCGATCGTCTGCTTCCTCACCGGCCTCTCCCACATCGACCCGGTCGAAAGGGACCTCTTCTCCGGCCGTTTCCTCAACGCCGAAGTCAACGAGGAGACCGTCGCCCCCGACATCGACCTCGACTTCCCGCGCGACATCCGCGAGGCGCTGATCCCGCGCGTGCACGACCGCTACGGCACCGACCGCTCCGCCCTGGTCGCCGCCTTCCCCACCTACCGCCCGCGCGGCGCGGTGCGCGACCTCGGCAAGGCGCTGGCGCTGCCGACGGCGGAGATCGAGCGGGTGGCCAAGACGGTCGGCTTCCACGAGCGCAGCGGGGAGATCGAGCGCGACGTCGTCGCCGCGATCGGCACCGAGCGCGCCGGCTCACGCGGCTGGCGGGTCCTGGTCGAGCTCACGGGCGAGGCGATGGGCCTGCCCCGCCACGCCTCTCAGCACTCGGGCGGGATGGTGATCTCCACCCAACCGCTGATCGACGTCTGCCCGGTCGTGCCGGCGGCGATGGAGGGGCGGCAGATCGTCCAGTGGGACAAGGACTCCTGCGCCGACGCCGGCTTCCTCAAGATCGACCTGCTCGGGCTGGGGATGCTCTCGGCGGTCGAGCGCTGCGTCGAAGAAGTCGACCGCACGCGGGGGAAACGGCTCGACCTCTCGCGGATCGACTTCGAGGACCGCGAGACCTTCGAATCGATCCGGGCGGCGGAGACGACCGGCGTCTTCCAGATCGAGAGCCGTGCCCAGATGCAGATGCTCCCCCGCACCCGCCCCGAGACCCTGAACGACCTGACCGTGCAGGTGGCGCTGGTCCGCCCGGGCCCGATCCAGGGCGGTGCGGTCCATCCCTACATAGAGAGGCGCAAGCGGCGGCACGAGGACCCCTCCTACGAGATCCCCTACGAGCACGAGCTGCTCGAGCCGGCGCTGGAGGAGACCTACGGCGCGATCGTCTACCAGGAGCAGGTGCTCGAGGTGGCGATCGCCCTCGCCGGTTTCACCCATGCGGAGGCCGACGGGCTGCGGCGGGCGATGAGCCGCAAGCGCTCCCAGGAGGCGATCGACAAGTTCCATGAACGCTTTCTCGCCGGCGCCGCCGGGCGGGGGGTCTCCGAGCCGGTCGCGGAGCGGGTCTGGCAGCAGGTCCAGGGCTTCTCCGGCTTTGGCTTCCCGAAGGCGCACTCGGCCGCCTTCGGCCTGCTCGCCTACCAGTCGGCCTGGCTGCGGATTCACTACGCGCCCGAGTTCCTCTGCGCGCTGCTGAACGAGCAGCCGATGGGCTTCTACCCGCCCGACGCGCTGGCCCACGAGGCGCAGCGCCGCGGCATCCGCCTGGCGCCCCCTGACGTCAACCGCAGCCAGGTCCTCTGCCACGTGGAGCCACCCCGCCGACGGGCCTCAAACGGGACGCATGGTCCTGTTTCAGGCCCGTCGGCGGTTGAGCCGGAGCTGCGCGGCGGGCTGGTCGTGCGGATCGGGCTTGGTTACGTGAAGGGGGTGCGCGAGGAGGAGATGGAGGCGCTTGAGCGCGAGCGCGAGCGCGGCGGTCCCTGGCGCGACCTCGCCGACCTCGCCTCGCGCTCGGGAGCGAACGGCCCCGACCTGGAGCGCCTCGCCTGGGCCGGCGCCTTCGACGAGCTGATCGGGGGGAGCGACAGGCGGGAGGCTCTGTGGGAGGCGGGGATCGTCCGGACCGGGGTGCGGCACGCGAAGGGGACGCAGATGGCGCTGCCGCTGGAGACGCCCGGGGCGCCCGAGCTGGAGCCGCTGGGCTCGTGGGAGGAGATGATCGCCGACTACCGCTCGACCGGGATGACGCTGGGCGAGCACCCGATGGCGCTGATGCGCGCTGGACTCGATCCGGAGCTGCTGCGCAGCTCCGATTTAGAGAGCGTCGACGACGGCGCGATCGTCGAGGTGGCGGGGATGGTCGTCGCCCGCCAGCGTCCCGAGACCGCCAAGGGAATCGTCTTCATGCTGCTCGAAGACGAGCGCGGCACCGTCAACCTGATCGTGCCGCCGGCGGTATACGAGCGCCGGCGGGCCGAGGTCCGCACCGCGTCGCTAGTCCGCGTTAAGGGCCGGCTCGAGCACCGCGAAGGCACGACCAACGTCCTCGTCTCCGAGGTCGCCGAACTGGAGCGGGTGCAGCTCCAGGAGGTCGCCCCGGCGGGCCACAGCTTCGGCCGAAGGGGTGTACGCTCAGGATTGCCTTACCAGAAAATTGGGTAGGCGACTTGCCACCCAGTTCCATCCGAGAGGAGAGACCAGATGAACCAGTCAACCCCTTCCCTCCGGCGTTCGCGCCGCGCGGCGATTCTCGTCGTCGCGATGCTGACGCTACTCACCGCTTTCGCCGGAGCCGCCCACGCCGCCAACTACGTCGCGCTCGGCGACTCTTACGCCGCCGGCCCGATCATCCCCAACCAGATCGCACCGCTCGGCTGCCTCAAGTCGGACCACAACTACGCCCACCTGGCGGCGCCGACGATCGGCCTGACGCTGCGCGACCCCAGCTGCAGTGGGGCGACGACCGTCGACATGACCAACCCGCAGAGCACCGAACTCGGCACCAATCCGCCGCAGTTCAACTCGCTCGATGCGGAAACGACCAGGGTCTCGCTGACGATCGGCGGCAACGACATCGGGTTCACGGAAATCGCGCTCAGCTGCGTGACCCTCAACCCGTTCAGCACCCCCTGTAAGGACAAATACGACTCCGGCGGCAAAGACCAGATCGCCGAACGGATCGCGGCGACGGCGCCGAAAGTCGCGGCGGTGCTGCAGGGGATCCACACCCGCTCGCCGTCGGCGAAAGTCTTCGTCGTCAATTACGCGGCGATCTTCCCGGAGACGGGTTTCGGCTGCTGGCCGCAGATGCCGATGGGCTTCGGCGACGTTCCCTACCTGCGCTCGAAGGAGCAGGAACTGAACGCGATGCTCGCCACGCAGGCCGCGGCCAACGGCGCGACGCTGGTCAATTGGTACAAAGCCAGCATCGGCCACGACGCCTGCAAGGGGTCATCGACGCGCTGGGTCGAGCCGGTCGTGCCGACCAACCTCGCGGCGCCGGTCCATCCCAACCTGGCCGGGATGACGGGAGCGGCGGCAATCCTCGGGCCGGTGGCGAAATGACCAGGAACAGGATCTAGGCGAGCTGCGGCTCAGGCATTGGGAATAAGGCGAGGAAGCGGCGGGCCTCCTTCTTGGGCCCGTCGATCTTCGCCGCGCCCGAATCGAGCGCGTCCTCGAGTGCGAGCTGGCCGGTGAGCAGTGCCGCCAGCGTGCCGGGGTCGGTCTCGATCGCCGCGGACGGCGCCTCGCCGCCACCGCGACAGAGGTCGAGCTTGCCGGCGGCGATGCCGACGTGGAAGCTCTCCTCGCCGAGTCGCAGCTCGTAGCTCGCCTCGAGGTCGCCCGCGGCCTCCGCGTCGAAGAGCGAGCGCAATGCCAGGACGATCGAGCTGGCGCCGATCTCGCGACTCGCCGGTGGGACTGGCGAGCGGGCGCCCCAGGCGCCGAGCTGGGTCACGACCGGCTCCAGCTCCTTGCCCCACTCGGTCAGCTCGTAGACCTGGGACGCCGCCGGCGGCGGCAGTTTGCGACGATGGACGACACCGGCCTGCTCCAGCTCGCGCAACCGCTCCGAGAGGATGTTGGGGCTGGCGTGGGGGAGACCCTCACGGAGGTCGGTGAAGCGCTTCGGGCCGAGCAGCAACTCCCTCACGACGAGCAGGGCCCAGCGCTCGCCGACCAGGTCGAGGGCGTAGGCGAACCGGCACGCCTCCCCGTATGAGCGCTTCGTTGCCATCGCGACCAGTTTAGCCATTTAGTATAAATTTGCAACCAAGCAGTCCTGTTTCAGAACCTTTTGCTAGGGTAGCCGCATGGACATGACCGAGGAGCCTCAAAACCGCTGGCTGGCGCTTTACGTGCTCTGCGCGGGCATGCTGATGATCGTCCTCGACATCACGATCGTCAACGTCGCCCTACCCTCGATTCAGAACGATCTCGGCTTCTCGCAGAGCAACCTCGCCTGGGTCGTCAACGCCTACCTGGTCCCCTTCGGAGGCCTGCTGCTGCTGGCCGGCCGGCTCGGCGACCTGCTCGGGCAGCGCCGCGTCTTCCTCGTCGGTCTCGTCGTCTTCACCTCCGCGTCGCTGCTCTGCGGCGTCTCCCAGAGCCAGGAGATGCTGATCGGCGCGCGCTTCATCCAGGGCGTCGGTGGGGCGCTGACCTCGGCGGTGATCCTGGGGATGATCGTGACGATGTTCCCGGAGCCGCGCGAGCAGGCGAAAGCGATCGGCGTCTACGGCTTCGTCGCTTCTGCCGGCGGCACGATCGGCCTCCTGGTCGGCGGCGTGCTGACCGAGGCGATCGCCTGGCACTGGATCTTCTTCATCAACCTGCCGATCGGGATCGCGACGGTCCTGATGACCCGGCGCCTAGTCGCCGACCGGGCGGGGCTGGGCTTCGGCGAGGGCGCCGACATCCTCGGCGCGGTGTTGATCACCAGCGGCCTGATGCTCGGCGTCTACACGATCCTCGAGGTCTCCGAAAACGGCTGGCTCTCGGCTCAGACGCTGATTCTCGGCGGGATCTCGCTGGCGCTGGAGACCGCCTTCGTGCTGCGCCAGGCGCGGATCGCCAACCCGCTGATGCCATTGCGGCTTTTCCGCTCGCGCAACGTCTCCGGCGCCAACGCGCTGCAGATGCTGCTCGTCGCCGGGATGTTCTCGACCTTCTTCCTCGGCGCCCTCTACCTGCAGGAGATCCTCGGCTACAACCCGCTCGAAGTCGGCCTCGCCTTCTTGCCGACCACGCTGGTGATGGGCACGCTCTCGCTCGGCTACTCGGAAAAACTGATCATGCGCTTCGGCCCGCGCAACATGCTGATCCCGGGCATGGTCCTGGTCGGCGCCGCGCTGCTGCTCTTCGCCCGCACCCCGGTCGACGGCAGCTATCTGCCCAACCTGCTGCCGCCGCTGCTCCTCTTCGGGGTCGGGGTCGGGATCTCGTTCCCCTCGCTGATGACGCTGGCGATGTCCGGAGCGACGCCGGAAGACGCCGGCCTCGCCTCGGGCGTCGTCAACACCAGCGCCCAGGTCGGCGGCGCGATCGGCCTCGCGGTCCTCGCCACGCTCGCCGCCGGGCGCACCGACAACATGCTCGCCGACGGTGCCTCGCACGCCGCCGCGCTCAACTCGGGCTTCCACCTCGCCTACCTGGTCGCCGCCGGCCTCGTCGCGGGCGCCCTTGCGATCGCCGTCTTCATCCTGCGCGCCGAACCGATGCCGGACATGGCGGCCATGCACGGCGAATCGCCGGTCGGCGAGGACGAGCTCGACGGCGCCCACGAGCCCGCCTACTCAGAGGCGAGTTAGAACTTGAAATCGGACGAGTGAACCCTTTGCCCCCTTATCCGGGGGTCAACTGTCCACTCGTCCGTCAGCCGGCGGCTTCGGCGCGGCGCAGGCCGCCGCGCGCCCAGAGCGCGAAGAGGAAAGGCAGGGCGACGGCTACCGCGAAGGCGAGTGCGACCACGGTCGGGTCGCCGGAGACGAAGCCGCGCCCTGCCTCGAGCAGCGCGGTGACCGGGTTGAGCGAGGCGACCGTGTGGATCCAGCCGCTGAGCAGGCTCAGCGGCACGTAGACGGGGGCGAGGAAGAGGACGAGGAAGGTGGGGAACTGCATCAGCGGGCCGCCCTGGATCGAGCGCACCCGCATCGCCACGCCCGCTGCCCACAGCGTCGCTGCCAGGTTGACGAGGACCGCGAGGCCGTAGAGGCCGAAGATTTCCGCCGCGCTGCCGCCGACCTCCATCCCGGCGACCAGCGCCACCGTGGTCAGGATCGTCCAGGTGATCAGCGCCCGCACCAGCGCCGCGATCGCGTATCCGGCGACGATCCCGCGCCGGTCGCTTGCCGCCAGCAGGTAGCGGCGGGCGAAGCCGGTCTCGAAGTCGCGGGCGATCCCGAAGCCGGTGAAGACGCCGCCGAAGGCCGCCGACTGGAGCAGGACGAAGACGAACTGGAAGGCGGTGTAGCCGCCTTCGAAGTCGAACCCGGGGGCGTTGGAGATCGCCGAGAGGCCGCCGGCGAAAGCGGTGAAGAAGAAGAGCGGGAAGACGATCCCCGGCACCAGGAAGGCCGGGTTGGTGAGGAAGTTGTGGATGCTGCGCCAAGCGACGGCAAGGGCGATCTTCCGGGTCACGTCCTCACCAGCCTCGTCTTCAGCGCGGCCGCGGCGGCGAACATGCCGACGGCGAGGATCGCCGCCGCGATCCCGAAGCCGAGCGCCAGGTCACCGACGTTCCAGCCTTCGATCAGCAAGGAGCGGAACGCCTGCAACAGGTAGGAGACCGGGTTGACGCTGGCGACGGTGTGGAACCAGTCGGTCTGCAGCAGGTTGAGCGGCAGCGCCATCGTCGAGAGGAAGAGGAAGACGAAGAAGACCGGGAAGAGCCCCTGCACGGCCTCGCCCGAGCCGGTGCGCAGCGCGGCGAAGAGGCCGATCGAGCCGAACGCGACGGTGATCGAGACCGAGAGGGCGACGATCGTCAGCGCCCCGCCGAAGCCGGCGGCGAGCTCGGCCCCGGCGATCAACCCGACCGAGAGGTAGACCGCGGCCTGGACGAGCCCGAGGACGACCGCGCCGGCGAGCAGGCCGCTGAGCAGCGCCGCGCCGCGCAACGGCGTCAGCGCCAAGCGATTGAGGAAGCCGGTCTCGATGTCGCGGGCGAGGTCGGTGCCGGCGTTCATCACCGAGAACAGCGCCCCCTGCATGAAGGGCACGGCGAGAGCGAAGGTGATGTAGGAGTCGGTCGGGAAGCCGGGCAGGTTGGTCGCGTCTTTGAGCCCACCCGAGTTGACCGCGAGCAGGAAGAGGGGAAAGATCAGCGACGGCACGACCTGCGCCGGCTGGCGCAGCGTGCGCAGCACCGAGCGGCGGGCGAGCTGGCCGACCTGGGTGCGCAGCCCGCTGTTCACGTTTGCACCATCTCCATTTCCTCGCTGTCCTCGCTCGCCCCGTCCCCGGCGCCCTCCAGCGAGCGCCCGGTCTTGGCGAGGAAGACGTCGTCGAGCGAGGGCGCGTGCAGCTGCAGCTGCTCGATCGCGATGCCCTCGGCGTCGAGGGCGCGGACAACGTCGGCGAGCTGCGACTCGCCGCCCGCGAGCAGCACGGAGGCGCCGCCGCGGTGGGTGGCGCCGCACCGCTCGCCGAACGGCTGCAGCGCCCGCTCCACCCGGTCCTGGTCGGCGGGGTCGCGGGGGACCGCCTCGACCGTCGGCCGGCCGATCTCCGCCTTGAGCTCGGCCGGGGTGCCCTCGGCGACGATCTGGCCGTGGTCGATGATCCCGACCCGGTTGGCGAGCGCGTCGGCCTCCTCGAGGTACTGCGTGGTGAGGAAGACGGTGACGCCGTCCTCGGCGGCGAGCCGCGCCACCTCGTCCCAGAGCGCGGTGCGGCTCTGGATGTCGAGGCCGGTGGTCGGCTCGTCGAGGAAGAGTATGCGCGGCCGGTGGACCAGCGCCAGCGCCAGGTCGAGCCGCCGTTTCATCCCGCCCGAGTAGCCGCCGACCTTGCGGTCGGCCGCCTCGGAGAGGCCGACCCGGGCGAGCAGCTCGCGTCCCCGCTCGACCCGCTCGGCCTTGCCCAGGCCGTGCAGCGCGGTCTGCAGGCGCATGTGCTCGCTGCCGGTCAGCAACGGGTCGAGTGCCGCCTCCTGCAGGGCGGCGCCGATCGCGCCGCGCACCCTCGGCCCTTCGCTGGCGATGTCGAAGCCGGCGACGCGCGCGGTTCCCGCGGTCGGCGGCAGCAGCGTCGTCAGCATCAGCACCGTCGTCGACTTGCCGGCCCCGTTCGGGCCGAGGAAGCCGTAGATCTCGCCCGGCGCGACGCGCAGGTCGATTCCGTCGACGGCGCGCGGCCCGTTCTTGAACTCGCGGACCAGACCTTCGACTTCGATCCCTGCCTGCTCTCGGTTGTCGTCTGCCATCGCCACTCCAGGTTCGAGGTTGAACGCTGAAGCTATCGAGGTACTGTGATCGGCGGGATGCCACCGCAAACCCGATACGCGCGCAGCGGCGAGGTTGGCATCGCCTACCAGGTGTTCGGCGAGGGTGAGCTGGACCTGGTTCTGGCCTTCCCCTTCCTCTCCCACCTCGACCTGATGTGGGAT
>DAIRWC010000045.1:0-10053 GCA_036802505.1 Solirubrobacterales bacterium | reverse complement strand
CCGCACGCCGAGTGATCTTGCGCCGGTGGGCCTCTCGAGGCACCCGCACGTAGGAGACCAGCCGAATCACGTCGGGGCGCTCCATCGTCATGTGCTCGGAGTGGATCGCCCCCTCGCGCCGCTCCAGCAGCTCGGCTTTCTCCTTCAAGAGCAGCACAGCAGCGCGTCTCAACGTGCAAACGTTGATCGGCTCATACGTCGCATTCAAGACAAGGACGCGTGCCATCTTGCTCGGGAATTCTACGCAGGCGTTGAGCGGGGAAGGGCTGGGGGCGACTCCGACGGGAGCCTATGTGCGCTTCGCGCACGAATCTTGGGCCGCTGCGCGGCGGGAGTCACTCTGCGGAGCCGCTTCGCGAGGCTCCATCGGAGCCGCCCCCAGCCCTTCCGCCTCAGCCGATCGGGTAGGAGCCCAATATGCGCACGGATTCGGCCTTTTGGCGCAGCGACGCAAGAGCCTCGGAGATAGCTGGATCGCTCGTTGAGCCTTCGAGGTCGCAGAAGAACATGTAGCGGCCTAGGCCCTGACGTGCCGGTCGCGACTCGATGCGGCTGAGGTTGACGGCGCGGTTGGAGAACTCTTGTAGGGCCTCGACCAACGCCCCCGGATGATCTGCTCCGAGCTCAGAGAAGACGAGCGAGGTTCGCCAGGGGCCATCCCCTTCTGGCTCGGTCTCCGCGGGGGCGATCCAGACGAAGCGGGTGACGTTGTCGTCCTCGTCCTCGATCCCTTCGCGCAGCACTACGCAGCCGTAGAGATCGGCGGCGGCACGGGCGCCGATCGCCGCCCAGGGTCGCACCGACTCGCCGACCATCCGCACCGCCTCGGCGGTGCTGCTGACGCTGCGCCGTTCGACCCCGGGCAGGTGCTCCCGCAGGAAGCCGGCGCACTGTGCGAGCGGTTGGGGGTGCGAGAGGACGGCCGCGATCTGCTCCAACTCGACCACCTCGCGGGCGATCAGGTGGGCGTGGACGCGGAAGTCGTACTCGCCGACGATCGCCACCGCCTCGGCGTCGAAGGCAAGCGTGTCCAACGTGCTCCGCACAGACCCCTCGATCGAGTTCTCGAAAGGCACCAGAGCCCGCTCCGACTCACCCCGCTCAACAGCCAAGATCGCATCGTGGACCGTGTCCGTCCGCATTGCCTCCACCTCTACACCCGCGGGCGCGGCCTCCCGCAAAGCATCTTCCGTGAACGTCCCAGCCGGCCCGAGGAATGAAATCTTCATCTGGGCGAGAGTCGAGCTTGGTGATGGGCGGGGTGCGTGGGTCCGATGGAGCCTCGCAAAGCGGCTCCGCAGAGTAATTCAACCCGCGAAGCGGTCCAACATAGTGAGCGGAGCGCCAGCGGAGCGAACCCCGGCTCCAGCGGACCCACGCACCCCGCCCTACTCATTCAAAGACGACGGTGTAAGACGCTTCGTTGTTTTCCGACACTTCCTCGCCGGGCACCGGTTCCGCTTCGACTTCCAGCGCCACTTCGCCCGTAGGCGCCGGCGTCAGCGGGATCGTGACGGTTTCTTCCGCCCCTGCTTCGATGCTGCTGATGTCCCCGGTCAACGTGTTGCCGTTGACGGTGACCGAGACCGTGATGCCGTTCTCGGTCGATTCGCCCTGGTTTTGCACCGTCACTTCGACTTCAGGCGTTTCTTCGGCGCTCACCGCGGTGCTCCCTTCCGGCGTCAGTTCGATCCCGTTGATGCTGACCCCGATCAGGCCGAGGCCGTGAACGCCTGCCGTTTCGCCGGTCGCCGCGCCGCTGACCGAGGCGAGCGCCGAGCTCACGGCGCTTTCATCGAGCCAGGTCGAGCCTTCGGGGACAAATTCGCTCTTCGGCACGTCGTCGCCCTGGATGCCGTTATCGGCCAGGACCCCGTCGATTTCCGGGCGAGCGACCGACGCGTAGACGACGTCGCTCGCCGCCAGCACGTTCATCTGCTTGGCGATGATTTCGGTCGCTTTCTTCGACCCCGCTTCGCCCAGCGCGGTGCTGACCTTGTCGGCGATTTCGGTCATCGCCGCGCCGCGCAGCTCGTAGACGAGCTTCAAGGAGTCCTGGGCGCTGCCCATGTCGCCCGGGGTGTCGAGGCCGTCGACCCGCGCCACGTAGTTGTCCATCGCGCTGCGGTCGGCGTTGACCTCGGCGACGAACTCGGTCACGGAGAGGTTGCCGGGGTCGGAGAGCTTGCCGAAGAAGGACTTGCTGGTCTGGTCGGTCTCGTCGACGATCTGGGTGACGTTGCGGGCGTAGTCGCTCAGCGCCCGGTGCTTGCGGGCGTTGAGGCAGCCGCGCACGCCGAGCACGATCAGGATCAGGATCAGCAGGCCGCCCCCGAGGGCGAGCCCCCGCCGCAGCAGGATCTGCTGCCGTTCGGGACGGCGTGGCGGGCGCGGTCGGCGCCCCGGCCGAGATGCGAGCGAATCCTCCAAGAAGCAGGGAGTATGTCGCAGGAGGAAGCGGAATCGTGGCGAAGTCGGAGGAGCGATGGTCGGCTCCCTCGTTCTCAACCGCTTTCTGATCGAGCGCCGCATCGGCAGCGGCGGCTTCGGCGTCGTCTATGAGGCCTGGGATGGACGCCTCGAGCGGACCGTCGCGGTCAAGGCGATCGAATCCCGTGGTGAGGCCGGACAGCGCGTGCTGCGCGAGGCGCAGGCTGCTGCCCGGCTCAACCATCCGGGCATCGTCACCCTCTACGAGATGGGCGAGGAGGACGGCAACGCGCTGTTGGTCACCGAGCTGGTCGAGGGCAGCACGCTGGCCGGACTGAGCCGCGAAGGGGCGCTCAGCGACCGCGAGATCGGCGAGATCGGCGCCGACCTCTGCGAGGCGCTCGACCATGCCCACTCGCGCGGCGTCGTCCACCGCGACATCAAGCCGCAAAACGTCCTCGTCGCTCCCGAGGGGGAATTCCGCGCCAAGCTGATGGACTTCGGCATCGCCCGGCTCGCCGACGGCGCCGCGCTGACCGCAACCGGCGACGTCGTCGGCACCCTCGCCTACATGTCCCCCGAGCAGGCCGAGGGACAGACCGCCGGCCCCGCGGCGGACGTCTACTCGCTGGCGCTGACCCTGTATGAGTGCTGGGCTGGCGAGAACCCCAATCGCCGCGCCACCCCCGCCGCGACGGCGCGGGCGATCGGCGGGCGTCCACGGCCGCTGCGAAGGCTCCGTCCCGACCTCCCCCGCGAGCTCAGCGACACGCTCGACGCCGCCCTGCAGCCACGGCCGTCGCGACGGCCGGCCCTCGACGAGCTCGGCGCCGCGATCGAGGACTCGCTCGAGCACCTCGCCGAGGACCTGCCCCCGGTCAACGCGCCGTTCGGCCTGCGCGTAGGCGCGGTGGCCGCCGCCGCGACCCTCGGGGCCTGGCTGGCATTCGGCCACCTGGCCGTCCTACCCTAGGATTTCCAAATCAGCGTTCTACGCAGCCTCGAGAGTCGGATCGAAGGCCTCGTCGAGGGGGTCTTCAGCCGCGCCTTCAGCTCGGAGGTCCAGCCGGTCGAGCTGGCCCGCAAACTGGCCAAGGAGATGGACTCCCACAAGACCGCCGGCGTGGCGCAGGTCTACGTCCCCAACGAGTACACCGTCTACCTCTCGGGCAAGGACCGCACCCGACTGGAGGGCTATGAGCGCTCGCTCGAGCAGGAGCTCTCGGGCTACCTCCTCGAGCACGCTCGCCGGCGCAGCTACGACCTGCTGACCCGCCCGACCGTCGCCTTCGAGACCGACGAGCGGCTGCGGCTTGGCGAGTTCGGGATCCAGACGCGCCTGGTCAAGCCCCCGGCCCACGAGGGCGAGGCCCCCGTCCAGGGCGAGGAGGGCCACACGATGGTCTACTCCGCGGTGCGCGAGGCCCCGCCCCCGGCCGAGGGTCCCTCGCACCGCGCCGCAGTGACGACCCGGGCCGTGGTCACCGTCGACGACCGGCGCTACGTGCTCGACGCCGAGCGTTCGACCGTCGGCCGCTCGCGCGACGCCGACTGCGTCCTGCGCGACCCCAACGTCTCCCGCCACCACGCCGAGCTGCGTCGCTCCGCCGCCGGCGAGTGGACGATCGCCGATCTCGGCTCGACCAACGGGGTCAAGGTCAACGGGCGCCGCGTCGGCTCGACCCGGCTCAAATCGGGCGATCAGGTCACCCTCGGCACGACGACCTTTAGGTTCGACATCGAGCAATAGCGCCTGAGTTGGCTCTAGGGTGCCGGAGGTGGCCTACGACCCGATCAGCGTCGCCCTCAAGTTCGGCTTCCTCGCCGTCCTCTACCTCTTCCTGCTCTGGATTGCGCGCAGCGCGCTTAAGGACCTGCGCGGCACGGTCGCGCCGGCGCCCGACGCGACCGGATTCCACCCGCTGCCCGCGTTCGAGGGCTCCGCGGCGGGTGGCGACGCTTGGCTGGTGGCCCTGCGTGGCGGCGGCCTGCGCGAGGGCGAGCGCTTCGACCTGATCGGCGGCCTCTCGATCGGCCGTTCGCCGGAAGCCGACCTGCAAATCGACGACCGCTACGCCTCGGGCCTGCACGCGAGGATCTTCTCGCGCGAGGGGCGTGCCTACGTCGAAGACATGAGCTCCACCAACGGCACCCTGCTCAACGACGCCGCCCTGCATGGCGAAGCGGAGCTGCTCGACGGCGACGTGGTGCGGATCGGCGACACCGAGCTCCGCTTCGAGGCGGGGGGAACCTAGATGCTGCGGGTCGACGACCAGGCCTTCCGCACCGACACCGGTCGCCAACGCAGCGAGAACGAGGACTCGCTCTTCGTCCGCGCGCCGATCTTCGTCGTCGCCGACGGCATGGGCGGCGCCCAGGCGGGCGAGGTCGCCTCGAAAACCGCCGCCGATGCCTTCGACCGCGACCTGCCCGAGGGCCCGCCCGGGCGCTTCCTGCGCGAGACGATCGAGGAGGCCAACCGCCGCATCAACGAGCTCGCCCGCGCCGATCCTTCCAAGGCCGGGATGGGCACGACGATCACCGCCGCGGTCGTCGACGCGCAGGCCGAAGAGGTCGGCATCGGCCACGTCGGCGACAGCCGGGCCTACCGCCTGCGCCGCGGCAAGCTCGAACGGCTCACCCGCGATCACTCGCTGGTCGAGGAGATGCGGCGCAAAGGGCAGATCACCGACGCGCAGGCGGAGGACCACCCGCAGCGCTCGATCATCACCCGCGCGCTCGGCCCCGAGCCGGACGTCGAGGTCGATCTGCAGACGGTCCCCGCCTCCCCCGGAGACCTCTTCCTGCTTTGCTCCGACGGGCTGACGACGATGGTCTCCGAGGATCGCATCGCCGCGGTCCTCGCCGCCGCCGGCTCGATGCGGGAGGCGGTGCGGACGCTGGTCGACGAGGCCAACGGCGCCGGCGGGCGGGACAACATCACGGCGCTGGCCTTCCGCCTTGGCGACGCCGCCGCGCCACTCGGCGAGGCTCCCGAGGACGCGACCCTGGTCGGTGCCGCCGCCGAGGAAGCGGGCCTGACCGCGACCGAGGTGCGCCGCCGAGCCGCCGCCGCCGCGGCTCAAGGGCGCCGTGAGCAGCTCGCCGCGAAGCCCCGACGGCGGCGCCTGCGCACGGCGGCGAAGCTGCTCGCCGGCGTTGCGATCCTCGGCCTGCTCGCCTTCGGCGCTTGGTACGGCAACCGCCAGGCCTGGTTCCTCGGCACCGACGACGGCGGCCGCGTCGCCATCTACCGCGGCCTGCCCTACGAACTTCCCTTCGGCTTGAAGCTCTACGAAGAGCACTACGCAAGCCCGGTCCAGACCGGGGGGCTGCCCGGCAGGCGCCGCGACGCGGTCACCGGCCATGACATCCGCTCTCGCGAAGACGCCGTCTCGCTGATCGAAGAAATAGAACGCAGCCAGGGGATTCCTTGAGGAGCGCAGCTCGAAACCGGGAGCTCGTCGCCCTGATCCCGGTCGCCCTGCTGCTCAGCGCCGGCTTCGCGGCGGTCTTCGCCCAGGAGAACGCCCACCTCGGCAACCTCAGCCTCGTCTACGGCGCCTACTTCCTCGCCGTCTGCCTCGCGACCCACGTCTTCCTGCGGATGCGACTTCCCAACGCCGACCCCTACCTCTTTCCGCTGGTCGCGCTGCTGACCGCGTTCGGCCTGGTGATGGTCTACCGGATCGACGAGGGGTTGGCCCGCGATCAGGCCAACTGGTTCGTCCTCGGCCTGGTCCTCTTCGCCCTGACGATCCAACTGCTGCGCGATTACCACGTGCTCGAGCGCTACCGTTACACGATCGCCGCGGTCGGCCTGCTGCTCCTGCTGGCGCCGCGATTGCCCGGCATCGGCGAACAGGTCAACGGCGCCTACCTCGGCGTCAAGCTCGGGCCGCTCGCCTTCCAGCCGGCCGAGTTCTCGAAGATCTGCATCGTCATCTTCCTCGCCAGCTACCTGCGCGAGAACCGCGAGGTGTTGATCGTCGGCGCGCGGCGAGTGCTGGGGGTGACGCTGCCGCCGCTCAAGCACCTCGGGCCGCTGCTGGTCGTCTGGGGGGCGTCGATGTTCATGCTCGTCTTCATTCGCGACCTGGGCAGCTCGCTGATGTTCTTCGCCGCCTTCCTCGCCCTGCTCTACGTGGCGACGGGGCGCTTCTCCTTCGTCGTCATCGGCATGGCCCTCTTCCTCGCCGGCGCCTGGTTCTTCGCCTCGACCGTCCCACACGTCCACGAGCGGGTCGACATCTGGCTCAACCCCTACAACGACCCGACCGAAAGCGGCTACCAGATCCTCCAGTCGATCTTCGCCCAAGCCGACGGGGGCCTCTTCGGCAAAGGCTTCGGGCAGGCGCTGATCACGATCCCCGGAACCCACAATGCCCTGCTGCCCGCCGCGCAGACCGACACGATCTACTCGTTGATCGTCAACGAGCTCGGCCTCTTCGGCGCCTGCGCAGTGGTGCTGACCTACCTGCTGATCACGGCGCGCGGCTTCAAGATCGCCCTGCTTGCCGACGACGGCTTCTCGAAGCTGCTCGCCACCGGCCTCACGGCGGTCTTCGCGATCCAGGCCTTCGTGATCATCGGCGGGGTGACGCGGGTGATCCCGCTGACCGGCGTCACCCTGCCCTTCATCAGTTACGGCGGCAGCTCGATCGTCGCCAACTTCGTCCTCCTGGCGCTGCTCCTCTTGATCTCCGATCGTGCCCGCCGCAAGCCGAGCGCCCCGCCCGGCGGCTTTGCCCTGGAAGGGGGTGCCTGAGGCGATGAACCGCCAGATCGTCAAGCTCTTCGGCCTGATCGTCGTCCTCTTCGCGGTGCTGATCGGCTTCACGTCCTGGTGGGCGGTCTTCGACGCGAAGGCGCTGAAGGACCAGGAAGCCAACAAGCGCCCGCTGCTCGAGCAGCAGCAGATCAAGCGCGGCCGGATCCTCGCCGCCGACGGGACCGTGCTCGCCCGCTCGGTGGCCAAGGGCCACGGTGACAGCCTGCGCTACGTGCGGCGCTACCCGGAAGGGTCGCTGTACGGGCACCCGATCGGCTACAGCTTCGTGCGCCAGGGCGACAGCGAGTTCGAGAAATACCACAACGACGAACTGATCGGCGAAGAATCCGAATTCGGCTCCATCCTCGACCAGCTGCTCGGCCGCAACCAGGAAGGGAACGACATCGTCACCAACATCGACCCCGAAGCGCAGAGGGTGGCGATGGCCGATCTGCAGGAACAGGGCTTTGGCGCGGTGGTCGCGATCGAACCGAGCAGCGGCCGGATCAAGGCGCTCGTCTCGAACCCCCCCTACGATCCCAACCGGGTTCCCCTCGAACTCTCGAAGTTGAATGAAAACGAAGCCGAATCGCCGTTGCTCGACCGCGCCACCCAGGGCCAGCGCCCGCCCGGGTCGACCTTCAAGGTCGTGACGGCCGCCGCCGGCCTCGACAGCGGCACGATCACGCCGGAAACGACGATCGACGCGCCGGGAGAACTGGACGTCCAGGGCCAACCTCTGCAGAACGACTTCACCGAGAACTTCGGCCCGATCTCCCTCGACACGGCGCTGACCAACTCGGTCAACACCTGGTTCGCCCAGCTCGGCGAACAGATCGGCGAGGAAACGCTGCTCGAGTACATGGAACGCTTCGGCTTCAACTCGATCCCCGCGATAGACCTGCCCGAAGATCAGGTCTACGCGAGCGGCATCTACGAAGGTGGGCGCTTGCTCGGCCGCAACGACCCGATCGACATCGCCCGCGTTGCGATCGGTCAGGAGCGCCTCCTGGCGACCCCGCTGCAGATGGCCGAGGTCGCTGCCGCTGTCGCCAACGGCGGCAGCCTGATGAAGCCACAGATCTGGAGCCGCGTCGTCGACCCCGACGGGCGCGTCGTCAAGCGCCTCGATCCATCCCAGTACAGCCACCCGATCGATTCCCAGACCGCGGCTGAGCTGACCACCGCGATGGAAGGGGTGGTCAGCGAAGGGACCGGCACCAACGCGAGGATCCCCGGCGTGCCGGTGGCCGGCAAGACCGGCACGGCGGAAACGCCCTACAACGAAAGCTGCGGCGGCGGCACCGAAGAGAACCAGGCATGGTTCATGGGCTTTGCGCCGGCCGACAACCCCAAGATCGCGATCGCGGCGACCGTCGAGTGCACGACCGCCTTCGGCAACGACGCGGCCGCCCCGATCTTCCGCGACGTAGCCGAAACGATTCTCAACGGAGGGAGCTGACAGTGCCGCCTGAAGTTGGCGAGGGAAGCACAATCGACGGCCGCTACCGGTTGCTGCGCCGGATCGGTTCCGGGGGCATGGCGGACGTCTGGCTCGCCGAGGACCCGCATCTGCAGCGTCGTGTCGCACTCAAGATCCTGCACCGTCGCTTCGCCCAGGACCGCGAGTTCGTCGAGCGCTTCCGCCGCGAGGCGGAGGCAGCCGCCGGCCTCTCGCACCCCAACATCGTCGCCGTCTTCGATCGCGGCGACATCGAAGGCACCTACTACATCGCCATGCAGCTGCTCGAGGGACGTTCGCTGAAGGAGCTGATCGATGGGGGGCTGACGCCGGAACAATCGGTCGGGCTGATCCGCCAGGTACTCGAGGCCGCCGGCTTTGCCCACCGCCATGGGGTCGTGCACCGCGACCTGAAGCCCCAGAACGTGATCGTGGACGATGACGGCAAGGCCACCGTCACCGATTTCGGCATCGCCCGCGCCGGCGCCTCGGAAATCACCCAAGCGGGCTCGGTGATGGGCACCCCGCACTACCTCTCCCCCGAGCAGGCCCAGGGGCAGGCCGTGACCGCCGTCTCCGACCTCTACTCGATCGGCGTGATCCTCTACGAGGCCCTCGCCGGCCGCGTTCCCTTCGAGGCCGACTCGGCGATCGCGATCGCGATGAAGCAGGTCTCGCACACGCCGCAGCGCCCGAGCTCGATCAACCCGGCCGTCTCGCCAGCCCTCGACGCGGTCGTGATGCGTGCCCTCGAGAAGGACCCTGGGCAGCGCTTCCAGAGCGCCGATGCCTTCATCGCGGCGCTGGACGCGGCGCTGCGCAACCCCGCTGCCGAAGGCGGCGGCACGGCCGCCTTCGCCCCATTGCCGCCGCCGGTCGTCGTCGCCGGCGAGCGCCCGGTCGACCCGGAGGACGAGGATCGCGGCGCCAGGAAGTGGATCTGGCTCGCCCTCGCCGCGGTGCTGCTCGGCGCCCTGCTCGGCTTTGCCCTCACTCGCGATACGAGCACCGATGTCCCGGCCGTGACCAGCAATCCGCTGAACGTCGCAATCGCCGTGCTCGAACAGAACGGCTTCAAGGTCGGCGCGATCAGCCGCGTGCAACGCGAAGTGGCGGTCAACACCGTGCTGGAGCAGGACCCGCCGGCGGGCAAGGCCTCGCTCGACTGCGCCTTCTTCAGTTTCTTCTGCTCGAAGCCGAAGGTGGCACTGACGGTCAGCGCCGGCCCCGGCAGCGCCAAGGTACCGGGCGGCCTGCCCGGACTTAGCCAGGAAGAAGCGGAAGAAAGGCTGGAAGGTGCCGGCTTCGAAGTGGGGGCCGAAAAGGTCAACTCCGACAAGGTGGAAGCCGGCCAGGTGATTCGCTCCGAACCGAGTGGTGGGACGACGGC
>DAIRWC010000044.1:0-10244 GCA_036802505.1 Solirubrobacterales bacterium | reverse complement strand
GGCTGAACAAGGAAGACGCGGCGATCGTGCGCACAGCGCTGTCGCCACTGTCGGCGCCCGCGCCCGCGAGTCCGCTGACGATCCCTGTGCTGGCGCCAGTTGCGCTCCGAGCCCTTGCTCACTGGGCCGACAGTACCCCGAGGGCGCGTTCAAGACCCTCGTCGCGTGCCGTTCCCGGCAGGTCCGGCGCTCGCACGTCGGGGTGGATGCCCTTGCCGGCCAGGTTGGTGCCGTCCGGCGTGAAGTATTCGCCCACGGTCAGCTTCAGCGCGCCGCCGTTGGAGAGATCCATCTCCTGCTGGAAGACCCCCTTGCCGTAGGACCGCGTGCCGACGGTCTTCGCGCCGGCGTCGTCGGCGAGCGCCGCGGTGAGGATCTCCGCCGCCGAGGCGGTGTTGCGGTCGATCAGCACGACGATCGGCAGCGACGGCAGGTTGCCGCCCTTGGTCTTGTAGACGGCGTGGCCCTGGCTGCGCGAGTCGGTCGAGACCACCGTTTCGCCCTTGGGCAGGAAGATGCTCGCGTTCAGCACCGCCTCCTCGAGCAGACCGCCGCCGTTGCCGCGCAGGTCGAGCACCAGCCCCTGGGCGCCCTGCCCCTGCAGCTTGCGCACCGCCCGCCGCAATGCTTCGCTTGAGCCTTCGCTGAAGGTCGCCAGGCGCGCGTAGCCGAGCTTGCGCCCGTGCACGGTCTCGAGCTTGCTGCTCACGACCGGAAGTGAGATCTGGGCACGGGTAAGTCGCACCTGCCTCGTCTTACCGCCACGCGGACCGCGCACCCCGACCGTCACCGCGGACCCTTCGGGGCCTTTGATCAGGTCGGTGGCGGTGTTGGAGTCCAGGCCCGCGATCGAGCGCCCGTCGACCGAGACGATCGTCTCGCCGACCTCGATCCCGGCAGTGTCGGCCGGCGAGCCCTTGAAGACGCGTTCGACCCGCAGGCCGTCCTTGACCGCGGTCACGCTGAGCCCGATCCCCGAGAAGCGCCCCTCGATTTCCTCGTTGAAGCGGGCCAGCGCTTCAGGCGAGAAGTAGTCGGAGAAGCGGTCGCTGTAGTGGCGGCGCAGCCCGCGCACCATGCCCTGAAGCGAGGAGTCGATGAGTTTGCCCTGCGAGACCGGGCGGTAGTAGTTGTCTTCGATCAGCTCGGTCGCTTCCGCGGTCAGCCCCGCCGATTCGTCGACGAAGAGGTCGCGCAGCGAGGGCGGCATCTTCGCCGGGTGGCCGCCGATCCAGAGCCCGGCGGCGAGCACGATGAGGAACGCAGCCGCGAGGCCCAGCGTCCGCGCGGCCCTCATACGAACTTCAGACCTTGAGGAAGCGGCGCAGGGTGACGCCGGAGCCGACCGCCGAGACCAGCACCGCGGCGGCGAAGAGGATCGCGACCAGCGCCGGGAAGGAGAGCGTGGTGGCGTTCTGGGCGGCGAGGAAGCCGATGCTGTTGCTCAGGGGGTCGACGATCGTCAGCTTGCCCAGCCACAGGATCAGTATGGCCACCAGCCCGCCGAAGAAGCCGACAACGACCCCCTCGATCATGAACGGCCAGCGGATGAACCAGCGGGTGGCACCGACGAGGCGCATCACCTCGACCTCGCGACGACGCGTGTAGATCGAAAGCCGGATCGTGTTGCCGACCAGCATCAGCGAGGCGATGATCAGCAGTGCCGTGATCACGGTGAGGACGATCTTCAGCGCGCTCGTCACCTGCTCGATCTTCTTCGAGTCTTCCTGACGGCTGAACTGATCCTGGATGATCGGCGAGATCGGCTGCGGCTTGCCGTTGGGGCCGGGCGGAGTGATCGCGGCTTCGACCGCGTCGAGATTGCTCGCGTCGTCGGCCTTGACCGAGAAGTTCGCCGGCAGCGGGTTCGAGTGCAGCTGGGTCAGCAATTCGCTGCTCTTGTGCTTGCCCAGGTCCTGCTTGAGTTCGTTCAGGGCCTCCGCCTTGGTGATCAGCCGCACCGAAGCGACGTGCGGGATCGCCAGCAGCTGGTCTTCCAGCTTGGCGATTTCGGGTTTGGTCGCGTCGTCGAAGATCGCCACCCGGGTTTCGAGGCTGTCGCGGACCTGGTTGCTCTTCGCCTGCGTCGTCTGGAAGATCGGGATCAGGACCCCGAGCAGGATCACGGTGACGACCGTGGTGACGATCGCCGCCATGCTCGGCGCGCCGTTGCGGCGCAGTGCCCGGAAGGCCTCCTGAGTGAAGAAGAGAAGTCGTGACATGGCGCGTTAGAAGAGGGAGTCGTGGGCGTGGCCGTTGGTCTGCCCCTCGGGGGCGACGCCCATCTCGGCGCGCATGCGCAGGCCGAACTCGGACGTCGACTCCTCGGTGTAGCCGCCGCTGACCTCGTCGCGGACGACGCGGCCCTCGTACAGCTCGATCACGCGGCGGCGCATGTTGTCGACCATCTCGCGGTCGTGGGTGACGACGACGACCGTCGTGCCGGTCTTGTTGATCCGGTAGAGCAGCTGCATCACGCCGATCGAGGTGACCGGGTCGAGGTTGCCGCTGGGCTCGTCGGCGAGCAGCAGCGGCGGGTGGTTGACGAAGGCGCGGGCGATCGAGACGCGCTGCTGCTCGCCGCCGGAGAGCTCGTCGGGGTAGCTGTGCAGCTTGGTCGAAAGGCCGACGAGGCGGAGGATCTCCGGCACCTGGCGGCGGATTTCGCCACGGTGGGCGCCGAGCACCTGCAGCGCGTAGGCGACGTTGTCGTAGACGGTGCGGTCGGGGAGCAGCTTGAAGTCCTGGAAGACGGTGCCGATGTTGCGCCGCAACTGGGGGATTTTCTTCTCCGCCATCGCGCCGATGTCGCGGCCGGCGATGCGGACGCTGCCGTCGGTCGCCTCGAGCTCGCGGATCAGCATCTTGATCAGGGTCGACTTGCCGCAGCCGGTAGGGCCGACGAGGAAGACGAACTCGCCCTTGTCGATCGCGAGCGAGACCCGGTCCAGCGCCATGTGACCGCCCGGGTAGACCTTGGTCACGTCGCGCATCTCGATGATCGGCGCACCGCCCTTGCGGTTGCGCCGCGGCTGCGGCTCATCGCTCGTCTGCTTGTTCTTCTTTTTGCGCAGGGCCATACCGTCGCGGGGTCCTTCTCCAGAGACAGGGTGACTCCTGCGCGCCGATTTCCGCGCAACAGCCCGCCCAGTGGGAGGTTTGCAAAAGACTAGCGAAATATCAGCATTCGCTCATAATCTCTCGGTGTGGGCCTGCTTGAATGGCGCCGTGGGGACACTCGCCGAGCTGCGCCGCACCGTGTCCCCCCAGGTCCTGCGCGCCTCGGTGACGCCGCTGGCCTCGATCTTCGGCAGCGGCTTCCTGATCATCGTGCCGCTGCTCGAGCGTTCGATGGGGCGACTGGCGGTGATCGGCGTGCTGGCGATCTGCGCCCTGGCCTGGCTGGTCGGCGGCGCGATCCGGCACAACATCGCCGTGGTCGAGCCGAAGCAGGAGAGCGGCAAGCTCGCCCGCACCGATCTCCGCCTCGAACGGACGCGCTCGCGCTGCTCCTCGCCGCGATCGCCCATCGATCGGCGGCCCCGTGGGAGGAAGCGCCTCCCGTGGGGCCGCGAGTGAAACCGGCTTTCGACGGACCCGAAACCCGTAAGTGGGCAGCTCAGTCTTCGACTTCGCGGTAATGGTCTCGCCAGATCCCGCGGTAGACGCCGAGGTGGCGGGGTAGCGTGCGCACCCCCGGAATGAACGGGATGCAGATGAAGGCGAGGCTGAGAACCCCCATCAGGGCAAAGACGAGTGCGTCGGCGTTGGGCGATTCGAGGAACGGTTCGACCTGGTACCAGAAGGTGTAGAGCCAGAGCCAGACCTGCCCGGGGTAGCTGCCGGTCTCGTTCATCATCCCCCACTGGGTGCCGAGCAGATGCTGACCTTCGGCGCGTTCCTCGAAGTAGCCGCCGCCGGAGAGGAAGAGCAGCGGCTTGGTGTAGTTCGTCTGGTAGAAGGTGTGTTCGCCGGCCAGCAGGTCGCCGTCGAGCCCGCCGCTCTGAGCCAGACCCAGCAGAGCCGCCATCATCGGCGCGACCGGGTTGTAGTGGGCTCGGGGGAGGATCGCCGTGACTCCGCCCGGCGATTCCGCCTTTTCGAGAGCGGCGGTGAATTCGTCGCTCCAAGCCTTCTGCACGGCCGGCGGCGAGCTTTCGTACGCCGCCAGAGCCGCGGTCAGGCGACGGTTGCCGGGGATCGTCTTCAGCGGGCCGAGCACGAAGTCGCTCGCGGTGTCGATCGGGATGTTGACCCCGGCCGCGCTCTGCAGGTCGAGCGGGCCGATCTTCTGCGTCGCGTCCGGGGTGTGGTTGTAGGGGGGGCCGTATTCCGCCAGCTCACTCGTCCCGTTCAGCTCGGTGACGGCGGTGGCGACGAAATCGCCGGGGTCGGCCTTGGCCCAGCTCTGGATCGTCGTCGGCGAATCGTCGGGGGAGGAGAAGAGGATCGTCAGCGCCACGGTAAGCGCGGTGACCACGACGAGCGCGACGACGAGCTCCTTGACCAGGTCGTAGCGGACGAAGGGCCCGGGCCAGGGCGCGGAATCGTCGGGAGTGCGCGGGTCGGCGCTCATCGCGAGCTCCCCTCGCCCGCCCCCGGAGCGGATGCCGCGGCCGCCTTGACCCTGGCGGGATACGGGGGAACCACACCGTGGCGGCGCACCAGCAGGACATGCCAGACGACCAAGGCGACGACGACGACGGGAAGCAGGATCACGTGGAACGTGTACATCTGGCCGAAGTTGGCGACGTTGAAGAAGGCGCCGATCCCGACCGAGTTGAGCCCGTCCTTGCCCTCGCTGGCGATCCACTGGGAGTCGAAGTTCTGCTGCGAGAGGTAGCCGGTGAAGGCGGCGCCGATCGCGACCAGGAACGTGATCGCCCCGGTCACCCAGGTGCGTGCCCGCCCACCGCGCCAGGCAGCCATGAAGAACTTGCCCCAGAGGTGGACGACCATCGCGAAGAAGAACAGCTCGACCGCCCAGAGGTGAATGCTGTTGAAGAAGCGCCCGAGGCTGGAGATATGCCACCAGGTGGGGCCCTTCAGGCCGAGGACCATCCCGGAGACGACGATCACGATCAGGGCGGCGATCGTAGCGACGCCGAACACGTATATCCACGAGGAGACGTAGGCGGGCTGGCGGTCGGGGAGTAACTTCTCCGGCGGCAGCGCGCGGACCGCTCGCTCGCGCACCCAGGTGGTCCACATCTGCCGCTCCTCGGCCGAAACCGGCGCTCCTTTCTCGTCGCTCAAGGGGTGCGCTCCCGCTTCGGGAACGGGATCAGGATCGCCGCGACGAAGACCGCGATCATCAGCAGGATGACGATGACGTTCGCCACCGACATCTGGAAGAAGTGCCAGTGCAGGTACCGCGCCGGGTCACTGAGGTCGAATAGCGCTGCAAAAACGATGGGTACCGCCGGTGCTATCGCGCCACCTCCAGCCGACATCGGGACATTGAGGCCGACCGTATAGCCCAGATATGCGCCGGACAACCGGGATAACTACGTACCACCGCACCCGAGAAAATCCTTATGGAAAGACGGTCTCCCCCGTCTCACTGTCGACGATCGTGATCGCGACCGCCGGACAGGCTTCGGCGGCCTCGAGCATCAGGTCGTCGGGGCCGGTGCCGATCACTTCGGCGATGTCGCCGAGGCGGAAGACCTCGGGGGCGATGTCGACGCAGTCGCCGTGGGCGCTGCACTCGTTCGGGTCGATGGTGGGAACGTAGGTCATGCTGCTACTTCCTCTCGGTTGGCGGCGGGGAAATGACCGCGGTCGATTTGCTTGCGAAGCGCCGGGATGGCCCGCGGGCGGCCGACGGTCAGGCCGGCAACGGCGACACCCGACTGGGTGAAAACCGCTTCGAAGTCCCGCGACATCGGATCGCCATCGAACGCGACGGCGTCCGAACGGTGGGCGTGGCCGACGTACTGGATCCGCAGCCCGTACTGGTCGCTCCAGAAGCTCGGCAGCGGGGGCGTGCCAGGGTACTCGCCGAGCATCGATTTGGCGACCGCGGCGCCCTGCCAGGCGGCGGCATCCCAGTGCTCGGTGCGGGCATGCACGCCGAAGCGCGGATCGAAGGGCACCGAGGCGTCACCGGCGGCGAAGACAGCGGCCAGCTTGGTACGGCCGGCGGTATCGGTGCGCACGCCGCCGACCTCGAGGCCGCTGCCCTCGAGCCAGCCGGTCGCCGGCAAGGTGCCGACACCGACGACAACGGCGTCGCAGGCGAGCACGGTTCCATCGGCGAGGACGAGCTCCTCCACCCTGCCGCTGCCGCGGGCGCCATCCAGCATCGCGCCGGTCAGGACCCGGACGCCTTCGTCGCGGTGCAGCCCGGCGAACCAGGCGCCCAGCTCGGCGCCGAGGATCGGCGCCAGCGGCGTCTCTAGTGCCTCGATCATCGTCACCTCGACCCCCAGCCGGCGCGCCGTCGCCGCCACCTCCTGGCCGATGAAGCCGGCACCGACGATCGCCAGGCGGGCGCCGGCGGTCAGCTCGCCGCGAAGGCGGCGGGCATCGGCCAGGGTGCGCAGGTAGTGGACGTTCTCGAAGCCCTCCAGGAACGGCAGGCGGCGAGCGGATCCGCCGGTGGCGATCAGCAGCTTCTCGTAGGAGAGCTCCGAGCCGGAGTCGAGCCGCAGCCGCCGCGCCGCCGGATCGAGGCCCTCCGCGCGGGCGCCGAGCAACAGATCGACCTGCTTCTCCTCATACCACCGGGCGGGACGGTAGGCGACCGTCTCCTCGCTCACGTCCCCGGCCAACAGCTCCTTGGAGAGCGGCGGCCGGTCATACGGGGGGTCGGGCTCGGCGCAGACCATCCGCACCGGACCCTGGTAGTCGCGCCGTCGCAGGGTCTCGGCGCAGCGTTGGGCGGCGAGACCGCCGCCGACGATGACAACACCGTGGTCTTTCATCATGCCTCCTCCAAGGCTGGGGTTCGGGAAAGGGAGCCGCCGCGCTGGTGAGCGGCGGGAAGTGGGTGGCGATCGCGCCCCCCGGCGTGTTCGCGTTCCTCCTGGCGCGAGCGACTGCGTTTGGTCCCGCCAGAGAACACGCGGTAGACGAAGAGCCCGCCGATGACCGGCGCCGTCATCAACACCCACCACCTGAACCAGACGGTGGACGCGTCGGTGCCGGAGCCGAAGGCGTGCGCCAATCCGAGTACGTAGACGAGGATCGTCGCCCGGTGCGCCTTGCGCCAGAGCTTGGCGCCGATCCGTTTGCGGAAGTAGAAGCTGAGGCCGAGCGCCGCGGCGAGGTAGCCGCCGATCACGCCGAGGCCCGTCCACAACGGCCGGAAGCCCATCGTGAAGGGCACGGCGATCCCGGCGGCCCCAGGGTTCAGCCAGGGGTCGCCGAGCAGGGTGATGCCGTGGACGGAGATCGCGATCAACCCGGCGAGGGCGGTGTGCTCGTGGATCGCCAGCAGCTTGCGGGAGAGGCCCGGGCGGCGCATCACCTTGCCGGCCATCATCAGGCCAAGGCCAACCGAGATCGTCACGAGGACGAGCGCGACCAGGCCGGAGGCGCGGCTTGCGAGCCACCAGCCGTGCGTCTGCAGCGTGGTCGAAGCGGCGGCGTTCATCCGGCGCTCCCTCCGACCGAGGGGTCGGGGATGCGGATGCGGGGACGGCCGACGCTGAGCGGGCCGACCGCCTCGATCCGGCCACTGTCGTGGATCAGAAAGCCACCCCGTTCGGCAAGCACGTCACGGCCGCCCTCGGGTCCGGAGAGCAGCGCCGCCTTGGAGAGGGTCTCGGCCTCGACCGCCGTGTCGCCGAGCGCGGTGACGCCGATCAGCCCGGTCCAGGCCGGTTCCCCGCTCGCCGGATCGAGCAGGTGGTGGGCGTAGCGGCCGCCGGCATCGCGCCAGATGCGGACGTTGAGGCCCGAGGTCGCAACGCCGCCGGCCCCGAGGCGCAGCACGTGGGCGCGCTCTCCCGTCAGCGGGTGCTCGACGTGCACCTCGTAGGGGTTGACCAGCGCATCGGCACCACCGATGCGGATGTCGCCGCCGCAGTCGACGATGAAACGCGAGTAGCCGCGCAGCTGCGCGGCGACCAGATCGGCGGCGAGGCCCTTGCCGGCGCCGCCGGTGTCGAAACGGACGCCGGGTGGGCGGGAGATCGTGCCGGCCTCCTCGTCGACCTCGAAGCGCCGCCAGCGCGCCGCCGGATTGGGGCTCGCCGGGTGTCGAGCGGGCGCCTCGCCGAGGGCGACGCCGAGCGGGGCGCCTGGCACCCCGGCGCGCGAGGCAACATAGCCGGCCGACTCGATCTCGTCGGCCAGGGTCGGGTCGACGAGGCCGCCGCTGTGCTCGGCCGCCGTGAGCCCGGCTTTGACCGCGGCTCGAAGCAACTCGGAGGCGGGCACGCACTCGCGCGGATCGGCGTTGAGCGCGCTCAACTCGCTGTCCGGTTTGAACCGCGACAGCGCCGCGTCGAAGCCGACGATGAATTCCCGCGCCCGCTCGGCCGCCGCCGGTGCCGGAGCCATCCCGGGCCCCGGCTCGCCGATCAGCAGCCGGACATGGGAACCCATCGCGTCGAAGGTGACGTCGTGCTCGCTCATCGTCACGAGGCGCTGGTCGTAACCGGGGCCGCGCCGGAAGCCGAGACGGCCGACGCCGAGCTGGTGGTGACGGGACCGCTGGTTACGGTCGAGGCGCCGGGCGCCGGGACGAAGGTGGTGACGACTCGCCGCTTGATCACCTTGCGAACCAGGACCGGCTGGGGTGCCGGAGTGCCGGCGGCGCTGAGCTGGTAGGTGAGGACGGCGAAGAGCACCGCGAAGAGGGCGACCGACCCCCAGAGCACCAGGGCGGGGCTGGGGCGGCGAGTGCGGGCTCGCTCAGTCATCGCCATGCTCGCTCTCGTGCTCGCCGCCACCGCCGCCCGCCCCGCCGCCGCTGCTGGAGGTGACGACTGGGGTGCTCGCGCCGCCGCCGGACCCCGAGCCGGCGCTGGCGCCGCTCGAGTGGGTGACGACCGGAGTGGTGTGAGCCGCGCCGCCACCCGAGGCGGCGTGGGAGCCGCTGGTGTGGGTGACGACCGGAGGCGGAGTCGATTCCGAAGGCGCAGAGGAGGTACCGCTGCTGGAGGTGGTCACGGGCGCCGATTCGGACGAGGAGGACGATGGCGATCCCGATCCGGTCGAGGAGGCGCCGGGGGTGGCACTGGCGCCACCGGCGTAACCGGCCGCGGAGCCGCTGCCCGCACCGGCGACCGGGGACGAGCCGGCCGGATAGTTCGGTTTGGCGTGCTTGGTGACGTGGATGGTGCGGCGGATCACCTTGGTGCGGACCAGCGGCTTGGCGGCCACCGGTTCCGATGCCTGCTGGTGGTTCGCGCTCAGCGCCAGACCGGTCAGCCCCCCCAGGCCGAGGATGGTGATGCCCGCCGCGATTCTCGTCTTCACACTTTTCACGTCGATGTCCTCCTGGCCGAAGTTGTAGGCGCAGTGTGGACGGGGTGGGTTCAAGGCCGGCCAAGGCGCGGGTAAAGGGTTGGCAAAACCTCACTGCCACCTCTAGGTCGAGCCGAATCCCGCCGTTACAGTTGCCAGATGGTCACCCCGGCGCCGAGCGGACGCATCCTCGTCGTCGAGGACGAGGACTCGATCGCCGAACCGTTCGCCGAAGCACTGCGCCGGGCCGGCTTCGAGGCATTGGTGACGGGGACCGCGGCCGGCGCGCTGCGGATGGCCGAGGAGACCGAGCCGGACCTGGTCATGCTCGACCTCGCCCTCCCCGACGGCGACGGGCGCGACGTCTGCCGCGAGCTGCGCCGCCGCTCCGACGTGCCGATCGTGATGCTGACCGCGCGCGGCACCGAGATGGACAAGATCGTCGGGCTGGAGCTGGGTGCTGACGATTACGTGGTCAAGCCGTTCAGCGCCGCCGAGGTGATCTCGCGGATCCGCGCCGTGCTGCGCCGCAGCGCCCCGCGCGACGGTTCCTCCGCGGAGCCGATCCGGATCGGCGAGCTGCAGCTCGACCCGGCCGCGCGGATCGCCAAGCTGGGCTCCGCCGAGCTCGAGCTCTCGCGCAAGGAGTTCGACCTGCTCGCCGAGTTGATGCGCCACGCCGGGCACGTCGTCACGCGTGAGGACCTGATGGCGAAGGTCTGGGACGTCAACTGGTTCGGCTCGACCAAGACGCTCGACGTCCACGTCGGCTGGCTGCGCCGCAAGCTCGGCGACTCCCCCGACCACCCCACATATATAGAGAC
>DAIRWC010000043.1:0-10252 GCA_036802505.1 Solirubrobacterales bacterium | reverse complement strand
CGGTAAAGGTCAGAGCACCCTTGCAGCTGGTCGGCAGGGTCAGGTAGGCGAAGGGGTAGCGTTCGGACGGCGGGCCGACGGAGCAGCGTCCCCAACCGAGTTCCGATTCCTGCTCATTGAGGCAATTCCCGCGCTCATCGTTATGTCCCGCTGCCCAAGGGGTGCCCCAGACGGTCAGTTCCAGGCCCGATACATGCAGGTTTGCCGGGACTCCGTGGAGCGCCAGGACAAGGTTGTAGACACCGCCTGCATTGGAGACTTCCGAATCAAACGTCAGGTGTTCGCCCCATGGGGCGAAGCCGATCTGAGCGGCCACGCCACTTTCGGGCATGAGCTGAAAGAGCCCGAAAGTGCGGCTTTCTCCACCGGCTTTGGTCACACGCACGACGCCGACCTGGCTCGATTCCCGGCAGTTCTCTCCCGATTCGCTCGTTTCATATGGGGAAGACCGGTGCGTGTTGAATTCTTGGGAGTTGCACTGTTCGATCACGGTCTGGTTTTCGAGCATGCCGGACGGCAGATCGATATGCGCGTCCCGCAGGTCGCCTCCATTGAAGGCAAGACGGTACTTGGCCGCGGTGGGATGCGAGCCTGCGCGCACCGCCGCGCCTTTGCCGGACGTCAGAGACGCCTGGAAGCCCACTTCGCCGGGTTCGAAGGAGAAGCCCGCCGCAGCGGCCGGCATCGCCGCTAGCGCCAGCGCGCCCGCGGCCCATATGAGAAGCGCCCGCCCCCTCACCTGGAGCTACGGCCCTGGCCGCGACGGTGATGACGCTTGTGCTTATGGCACTGACCCTTGACGTTCGGGCGGCGCACGAGGGAGGCGCCGTTATGGGCTTCGAACGACACGGCCGCCTTGTAGGGATGGGCGCAGATATTGCGGCTGTTGACGACCAGGCCGCGCTTGCCGCCGAAAAGCATCAGGCGGAAGAACGTGACCGGGGCGTCGGGCACCGCTTCGAAGCTGTTGCGAAGTGCGCCCTTGACCGAGTCGGTGCGTCCGTCGAGGTTGATCGCGATCGGCTGCGATGCAGGCCCCTGCAGGGCGACCACCAAGTCGGGCAGCTTGTTGTTGGAGCTGCGCAGGTAGGCGTTGCCCGTGAGCGTGTAGCCGAGCAGCGGGCTGCGTGCCCAGGCGCGTCCGTAGATCGAACCGGACGGGCACTCGGCGCCGTTACCGGCCCCGGCTGCGAACTGTACCCGGGTGCAGACGGTCTTGATGTGGCTCTGATCGAGGAACTCGGAGCGCGGCAGGCGCACCGAGGTGGCGCCGATGTTCGCTTCGCCTTCCTTGGCGCCGAGCGTCGCGATCAGCTTCGGGTTCTTGCCGCGCTTGGTCGAGCCCTTGAGCCGGATGCCGAGCTGCGGCTTGAAACCGAGGTTGGCGCAGTTGCCGAGCTGGTAGGAGTTTTCCAGGTCCGCCTGCCCGCCGACGGTTGAGGTCAGCATGCCGTTCACCTTCAGTGGGTCGCAGGAGCTGCCGGTGCGGGTGAAGTCGGGCTTGTCGAGCGAGACATCCGCCTGGCGCACGTCGAGCGGAATTCCCTTGAGAATGTGCGGGATCGGGTCGGCT
Organism: Solirubrobacterales bacterium; assembly: GCA_036802505.1. Classification (GTDB taxonomy): domain Bacteria; phylum Actinomycetota; class Thermoleophilia; order Solirubrobacterales; family 70-9; genus VRUE01. The sequence goes on along the minus strand of DAIRWC010000043.1, from coordinate 8,679 downwards.
TCGGCGGTGATCTGCGCGGTGACCGGATCGATGTGCAGGGCGACCCGGGTCACAACCGTGCCGAGGTCGAACGGACCGGCAACGGCAGGAGTGACGATCGCCATGCTCACCGGGGCGCCCTTGTAGGGCCCGCCGAGGTAGACCGCGCCTTCGGTGTAGTACGGCGCGGGCCCTGCGCCGGCGCCCACGTGAACGGTGCCGATCCGCGAATCCGAGGGGCAGGACGGGTTCGCCTGCTCTTCGCGGCCAGACTTTCCTTCGGCCGTCGCGAATGCGCCGTCGGAGCAGGCCGGCGTGTCGGCGAGCTTGGCGACAAGGCCAGGCGGCGGGGAAACGGTCACCTTAGAGAATTCCTGGGTGCCGTCGTCGCGCTTCAGGTGCAGCACGAACGGGGTGTACTTGCCGCCGATCGGGCTGACTGCGCCCGCATCGAACTGGGGATTGTTCGGCTTCGCGCTTTCGTCAGTCGAGCAATTGCTCGAAATCGAATAGCCGTCGGACGGCGTGGCTGGGGGCCCGGATTCGGGCGCCGTCCACGGGGTCAGCGACGACGTGGTCGAGTAGTGGCCGCAGAGCGCCGGCGTCTTCAGCGTCGCCGTGGAGCCGGAGAAGAATTTCAGTTTGAAGTCCGTGAACGGGAGCTGCGGATCATCATCGAACGTGGTCACGAGGCGGCCGGTGTCAGGGTTCGGTTCGACGTGCCCCGGGAGCTTCAGCAGCGTCCCCGAGACGGGATCTTCCACGACCGCGTAGATCGCAACCAGTGAGTCGAATGGGTTGTCATAGGGCGTAGCAAGGTAGATCGTGCCGGGCAGCGCATTGGGCAGCAGCGGAGTCTCGACTTCGACTTCGCCGATCCGCGATCCGATTGGGCAGTTCGGCGGGTTGTTGTCCGGTTCGCCGGTCGAGTCGCTGATGCCGATCTGCGACGAGGAACACGATTCGAGCCCGTTGGCGCCGGATGGGTTGAGCGTGAGGCCTTCCGGCAGCGTCACGACGGCCTTCCTCAACTGCGCGGTCGCCGTTTCCGACACGTCGTTGTGCTGCGGAACATGGATGTCCACCGAAAGCCCCGTCGGCGAGTCGCCAACCGTGGTGGTCGGACGGGCTTCCAGCGTGGGGTGGAATTCAACGTGCGAGCAGCCGGCGATCGCGGTCGGGGAGGTGTAGGTGCCGTTCCTGAAGACTCCCAGCTTCTCCCAGCTGTCCGTTTCCCCTTCGATCGTCCTATTGCTCGGGCAGGCCGTGGGCATGGTCACAACAGCGCCCGTCTGCGGCTCGACTTCCTGAGGACATTCCGGGCCGTTATTTTCCGTGCAGAAGCCACGCATGTCGTCATGGCTCGTGTCCGAAGGATTGCCCCAGAAGGTCGCCTGCACCCCGAGCACCGCGAGCTTGGACGTGATGTCGTCCGTTATCGCCGTCTCCCGGTAGCCACCGGGACCGTAGCGCGTGCCGGCCTTCAGGTGGACGTAGATTCCGAGGCCGGTGACGTCGAAGCCGAACAAAGCGGCCTGGCCCTTCTGCGGAACCATGTTGTACATCGGCGCGGGGCCGGTCGTTACCGAGCCGATGACCACCCTCACCGCCAGGGTGCCGACCTGCGAGGCGGGCGGACAGCCTTCACCGCTTCCGTCGCTCTCGAGCTGTACCTCGGTGCAGCGCACGGGCGTAGCGTTGGGGTTCACAACCGTCCCCGGCGGCAAATCGACTCTCACGTCATGCACATGTTCGAGCGCCTGGAGCTGAGAGGGGTATTTGTACGACGGGAAGTGGGCGGTCACGCTGAGCGCCGCTGGGTGGGTCCCCGCTTCGGTATCGGGAGAGCCGTCGTAACTACGAAGCACGGCCTGGAGCCCTTCGACGCCAGGTAGAAATCCGAACGACGCGGGGGTCGAACTGATCACCGCTTCGTTAGACGTCGATGCCGACGTGGCTTCCCCGCCGGAAACCGTCGCTTCATTGAGAACACTGCCCGATGCTTCTGCGGGAATGCTCTTCAGCAACACAGTGACCTGAATCTGGTGGCCGGGATAAATCGGCCGTTCGTTCATTTCATCGATGCATTCCACCGTCTGGCCGTAGATTTCACACCAGACTTCGTTGCCCCCGTCGTCCCGCCCATAGGCGTACTGCGGGGAAAGTCCTTCGGCCAAGGTGTCGGTAATGACGACTTCACGAGCGGGTCCGGTGCCGCTCGTCGGAGCGCTGCCCACGTTTTCCGCCCGCAGGTAAAGCTGCGGGCCGTTGAAGGAGAAGTTCGAACCCGGAACCAGGTGGGTCGGTTGTGAGGATGCCGAGATTTCCCATGCCGCTTGCGGTTCGGCGGCCGTGGCCGCCGCGGCGGGCAGAACCCAGACGGCAAGGGCCATGAGCGCCGCCACGAGCGCGGCGCGACCTGCGACCAGGCGGGTGACGTTGGTGGTCTTGCGTGCGTTCATCGTCGCGTTCTCCTTGGTCGTCTGCTCGCCGCTCATCCGTTCCCTCCTGCTCCGACGCCGGTACAGCGCCTCGAGAGGCCGTGCGCACGCTTGAAGAGCGTGTGCGCCCCCTTGGCGAGGTGGTGGGCACGGCGCTTCATCACCCGGGCCTTGAGCGCGTCATGGCTGTGACGCGCGCGCCGTACAAGCGCCCGCGACTTGCGGCGGTATGTAACCGCCTTCTGGTTCAGCTTCTTGATCCTCTTGGCTGCCGCGCAAACGCCACCTGCCGGCTGATTGCCGGGACCGGAGAAGACGGCACTGCCCGCCCCCTGGGTTTCCGGTGCCTTGGAGGAAGCGGTCCTGCATGCTTCGCCCGTGCATGATGGCGTGTGCTGGGGGTTCTGGCTCGCCAAGCCTCCGTCGACCTTCGCGGCATAAACGTCGACTTGCCCATCTTCGTCCTGCCCGACCAGTTTCGAGTCGGTGAAGAAGTAGACCTCGTCGCCCGACGCGGACGCATCGGCGAAGTTGGACTGTTCGGCGCTCTTACCGGTCGAGATGAGGTACAGGCAGCCGCCGTCCTGCGCGGCGCTTTCGCACGAACCCGCCCCGTCGGCCTCCCACTCGTAGACGTCCTTCACCCCGTTGATGTCTGCCGGGAGCAACGAATCGGGGGTCTCGAAGAAGAACTGGTTCCCCGAGGCCGAGAGATTGCGCGTCGTGTACATGGAGAAGCTCCCCAGCCCGAAGAACGACGTCTTCGCAGCCGTTTCCGGTTTGCTCACGGGCGCGACCTGAGACGGGTTGCAGGTTACGCAGTCGAGTGCCCCGGTGTGCGCGTCCCAACGGTAGAACTCGGGTACTTCGTGGTTTTCGTATTCGGATAGCTGTTTCTGAGAGCGGAAGACGACCACTTCGCCGTCGGCGCTCACCCTGCCCGTGTTCAGAACCGTGCCACCACCACCCGCAACGCCGATCTGGCTCCAATCCGCGGCATCCGAGTTGTAATCCAGGCTCCCCTGGGGATGGAGCTTCGAGACGAAGGTGGTTACGCCTGCATTCCAGAGGTAGAGGTTGCATTCACCGGTCCACTCCTGACCGCTGAACACGCAGCTTCCGGTCGTCGCCGGGCCCACGCCATCGAGGTCGCCATTGGCGACGAAGTAGACGTGCGAGCCGTCGTTGGAGGTTCCCAGCACACCCTGGACTTCGGCCCCCCTCGAGTCGGCCGCGTCGGGAGTGAGGTCGGTGAGGTTGCCGCTCCCCGCTTCGAAGCGGTAGAGGTCGTTGCCGGTGTCGCCGGCTTCGTTGCCCCAATAGACGTGGCCGCCGTCGACTGCGATCCCGGTCGGGACGGTCGCGCCGGTGATGAATTCTGGTTCCTGTTCCGTGCCGTCGATCTTGGCGCGGCCGATGGAATTGTCGCTCTGGTTGGACCAGTAGAGATGGCCGGAATCGACCGCAAGCCGCGTGGGCGTACCGGACCCGCTGTAGGTGTAACAGAAATAGGGGGTGTTTTCCGTCCCGTCGAGTTTGACGCGACCCATCCAGTTGTTGGTTCCGGGTTTCACGTAGTAGATGTAGGTCGAGTCGATCGCGATGCCGGCGGGGTTGCCGGCTTCGCCGACCGCGACGAAGGACTGTTCGACTTCGGTGCCGTCGATCTTGGCGCGAGCGATCGCCCTGGTCCCGGAGCCCCGGTTGGACCAGTAGATGTGTTCGCTGTTCACCGCGACGGCGAACGGATTGCTGGCGCCGGCGATGAAGCTCTGGTTCGCCCCCGTGCCGTCGAGGTTGGCGCGACCGATCGTGCCTTCGCCGTCTTCGCCTCCCTTCGCATTGGTCCAGTAGACGTGTTCGCCGTCTACGGCGACACCCTGTGGGTGGTCGGCGCCGGTGATGAAGTTCTGGTTCACCCCGCTGCCGTCGAGGTTGGCGCGACCGATCGCATTGGCGCCCGGCTCGGCCCAGTAGATGTGCGCTCCGTCGACGGCCATGCCGGCGACGGATCCTGCGGGCAGCAGGTTCTGCTGCGCGCCGGTGCCATCGAGGTTTGCGCGGCCGATGGTCGATACGCCGGTCGTCGCGTCGTTGGTCAGCTCCTCCTGGCTCGTGAAGAAGGCCGTCGAGCCGTCGGGCGTCGCGAACTGGAAGGCCGCGGGACGAGGCCCGTTGCCATCCGTGCCGCCGGGACCGGTCCCGTTGGTCTTCTTGGAGGCCGACACCTGAGCCGTGGTCGCGCCCGGGCTCGTCGGATCCTTGCGCACGTACAGCTGGCCCGTGCCGCCGGCGGTGAAGTAGGACATCGAGCCGTCGGTCGAAACCGAATGCGTGTGCAGGAGCTGGGCGTAGCCCGCTCGAGATGGGGTGCCCGGGGGGTAGGCGAGCACCGTGTCGTAGGTGCCCGCGAATGAGCCACCCGCCGGGGCGCACGGGGGCGATCCACACGCGGAGTCTGGCAGGACGCCGTCCAGACTGACCGTGCCCGATTCACGGTCCCAGACGTAGACGTTGAAGGCGCCGGAAGGTGCTTCGGGGGTGAGTGGGATTTCCGCTTCGAAGAAGACCTTGGAGCCGTCTTCGGACGCACCGACGTAATGCCAGCGCGGTTCACCCAGTTCGAACTTCTTCAAGGGAACGATCGTCTGGACTTCGCCGGTATCGGTGTTCTGGGCGAAGAGTTCGCTTCCCTGTTCCTGGTAGTTCGCAGCCCAGTTGAACGTCTCGCGCATATCTTCCGTCGAGCCCAATACACCCCCGTTCTGGCCTTTCGCCGCCGGAGGAAGCGTGCCGTGGGTGCTCCAGCTTTCGCCGTCTCGGAGCGAGGTGTAGGTCGGAAGCTGCATCGATCCCACTCCACCCGGTGCACCGCCGGGGGTCCACCAGCTGACGGCGGCGCCGTTGATCCCGGCTCTCGTCGCGTTGTAGGTCGCCTGCGTGTTGGCGCCGTTCTTTTCGATCTCTGACGCTTGTTCGTAGGCACGACAGTCGGGCAGGTTCGCGCCGGCGCCATAGCGGAGGGCTTCGTTGGGACATGCCCCGAAGCTGGCCTGCGGGCCGAAGGTCCTGACCTTGCTCCCGGCCCCGTAGGTGGTGCCGGCGGGACTGGTCGCCGCGATGCGGATGTGATACGTCGTTTCCGGCTGCAGGCCGGTGATCGTGACCGATACCGGAACTCCGACAGAGCCGGCGCCCACCGGAGCGTCCGGAACCGGAGTGATGCTCGCGTTTTCGAAGCCGTTCGCTTCGAAGTCGGCCTGGTCCACGTACTCGACGTGATAGGTGGTGAGTTCTTCCTGCGGGTTGATTTCGCCATTGACCTTGGCGGTTTCGCTGGTCACCGCGTTGACGAATTCTTTGACGATGATCGGACCGAGGGTGAAGAAGGTCGCATCGTGCCCGATGATCTCAGCCGCCTCTCCCGTGTAGGCGGTCTTGAGGCGGTAGTGGTAGTTGCTGCCGCCGGTAAGCCCACTGATGGTGGCGTCGACTTCCACCGGCGCGCTGCCGGTCCCGATCGTGCCCGGAGACTGTGCGCAGGGAACGCTTTCGCCGTAGCTCGAAGTCGGTCCGTATTCGAATTCACAGGCGGTGACGCCGATACCGTCGGGATTGATCGAGCCTTCGATCTTCTCTTCGCTGGCGGCGAGCCCTTCCGAGCCTTCGGTGGTGACGGTGACGGGGGTGTAGAAGTAGCGGTTGAAGCCGTTGCCCGCTTCGCCACCGCTGACCGCCACGAGCCGGTAGGCGTAAAACTTTTCGTTGGGCTGCAGGCCGCTGATGGCCGCGTGGACTTCGACCGATTCGGTGCCGTTGCCGATTTCGGCCGGGCTCTCGGCACAGGGGACCGTTTCGCCATAGGAACCGCTCGTGCCCCATTCGAAGAAGCATTCTTCGAGTTCGACGCCTTCCGGGTTGACCGATCCGTTGAGCGTCGCCTTGGTGCCCGTGCTTTCGCTCACTTCGTTGGTTTCGACGTTGTAGGCAGTCGAAAGCGTTTGATCCAACCCGTTGGCAGAGCCTTCCGGGTTGGCGGCGGCGAGACGGAAGTGATAGTTGGTGCCGTTGGCGGTGAGGCCGGTGATTTCGGCGTGGACCGCGACCGGCGAGGTGCCGCTGCCGATTTCGGCGGGACTCTCGGCACAGGGGACCGTTTCGCCGTAGGCAGTGCTCGCGCCCCATTCGAAGAAGCATTCGGTCAGTTCGATGCCTTCGGGGTTGACCGTGCCGTTGAGGACCGCCTTGTGGGAGGTGATCCCCGAGGCGGCAGAGGTGACGGCTTCCGGGAGGGTGATGATCGGGCCGCCGAAGACTTCGACGTTGTTGCCGTTGGCCCGATCGGTGAAGATTTCTTCCCCGGCGCCATTCGCGGCGACGCCCTGCGCGGAGCCCTGGAGCGGCATGGTCGCGGCCAGGGTGGCGCTGCCCGAGCCGTTGGCGTCGAACTCGTTGACCTGGGAGCCGCTCGCCTGCAGGACGTGGCCCGTTTCGGGGTCGACGGAGAGGGTCGTGGTCGAGCTGCCGAAGGTGTACTTGGCTTCACCGGTGGTGTCGTCGACTTTGGTGATCGAGCCGTTCCAGGTGGCGGCGAAGAGATAGCCGGCGCTCGGCCCCGCCCCCGCCGCAAGGGGGCAGGGGGTGTTGACTTCGGCGCTGAAGGCGACTTCGTCGGCGTTGACCACGGGATTGACCGCCGGTACGAATTTCTTCACGATCGCGCCGTAGTCGCCGACATAGACGTCGCCGCTGGGGTCGACCGTGACGCCGCAGGCTTCCGCGAATCCGGTGAGCTGGCCGAGGTACGTGCCCGTTTCGTCGAAGATGTCGATCAGGTTCGGATAGCCCTCGGTGACATAGATGTCGCCGTCGGTGGCGGTGCCGGAGTTGTCGACTGCGACCTGGTTTTCGGTCGCGCTGTAGAAGTTGAGGCCGTTTTGCGGCGTCAGGTCGGCGCCGCCCTTGCCGTCGATCGCGTTGCTGCCGAGGGCCGAGAAGGGATCGGCTTCGCCGTTGGGCTTGAAGCGCTTGATCGAGCTGGAGCCGCTCTCCATCACCAGGACGTCGCCCGTCGACTGGCCGACCGCGAGGCCGAGCGCTCCGGAGAATTCCGGCTGCACGGAGCTGCCGAAGATTTCCTGGAAGGCACGGGTCTTGGCGGCGCTGGCCGGGATCGCCAGCAACGCCGATGCTGCGAGGACCGCAGCGAAGACAATCGCAAAGAGGCCGAGGCCGGTGGCCTGGCGCTGGTTCGAATGCACAGACGATGCCTTCACGTGGCGTCTCACGTAGCTCTCTCCTTGTCCCTCGAGCCCCTCTGCCAGCCGCTTCCCTTGGCGGCCTCCTTGGGCTCTTTTGATCTATTCCCTGTAGCCACAAGAAACGCGGACATCTGTGTTTCCTATGTGCTGGGGGCATTAAGACATACGTGTGTCTCGATGTCAAGGAGCCCGCGTGACCGGGCAAGAGCAGCGGCCTTACTGGAGCCGCTCAGCCGCCGTTGTTGAGGCCCGCGACGGGCGTGCCGACGACAACGTCGGAGCAGAGCAGCGGCGCCGGGTCGAACGAGTCGGTGAGAGCGCGGCCGGCGGGGGTGCCGTGGAGGATCGGTTCGGGGGCCGGGCCCTTGGAGCCTTTCGGCTTCGGCGGGTGGGTGTAGAAGCCGGTGCCGCACTGGATCGAGAAGTCGCGGACGCCGTCGCGGGCGTCGATTATGTCTTCGCCACCCTCGCCGAAGAACTGGTCCTGGCCGGGCTGGCCGAGCATTGCGTTGGGGCCGTGGTCGCCGATCAGCACGTCGTTGTCGAAGGAGCCCTCCATGTCCTCGTCGGAGCGGGCGAGGCGGACTCTGTCGCAGCCTTTGATCGCGATCCGCACGTTTAGGCCCGCGTCGTCGGCCCTAAGCGCGGCGTCGAGCGCGCGCAAGCCGGTCGGCGTCAAACCGGGCAGCTTGCTGTCGAAGCGGACGACGAAGACGTTGTCGTCGCGCAGCGCGGCAACGGGCTTTTCGGTAGCGGGAACTTGTGGAACTTCGGCGGAGGCCACGGCTATCGGCACTTGTTCGGTTATCGGTGGTAAATTGGATATGACGGTCGGTGATTGGTCGGAGGCGACCATCGGCGGTGATGTCCCTACTAGCGGCGTGATCGCTTCGTCCGGCGGCGGCTGGTTATCTGGTGACGGTGGGCCCATAGTTAGCTGCGAGGCGGAACGAGTGGGAGCCGTCTCCGGCGCAGGCAAGGCACCGGTTGGGGCCGTC
>DAIRWC010000042.1:0-10255 GCA_036802505.1 Solirubrobacterales bacterium | reverse complement strand
CGACCGCGGACATCGCGGTGATGGGACCGGAGGGCGCGGTCAACATCATCTACCGCAAAGACATCGCCTCCTCACCGACCCCCGACGAGCGCCGCCAGAAGCTGATCGACGACTACAAAGCCCACTTCGCCAACCCCTACTCGGCAGCGGAGCGCGGCTACATCGACGACGTGATCGAGCCGCGACAGACGCGCCCCAAGCTGATCAAGGCGCTGCGCATGCTGCAGTCCAAGCGGGTCGAGCAGCCGAAGCGCAAGCACGGCAACATCCCGCTCTAAGAGCGGTTGCCTGGGCTACCGCTCCGGCGATAGCTGGAGTCGCTGCTTCCCGACCTGATCGAGTCGACCCTGTCCCCCTGTGTCGGTGTCGAAGCGGCCGAGCGCCTTGCTGGTCAGTGATCGCGGTGGCTGTGATACTGTGTAGCCGTGTCTCACATGAAAAATATTACGGTCTCTGTTCCGGAGGATGTCTACCGCTCTGCGCGGGTTCGCGCCGCTGAAGACGGCAGTTCGGTCAGTGCGCTGGTGACGCACTTCCTGCGTTCGCTTGAGGAGCGCGAGTCCGAGTTCTCTCGTCTAGAGACCTTGCAAGCCCAGGTCTTCGCTGAAATCGAGCAATTCCGGGGGGCTGACCGGCTCGGCCGCGACGAGCTCCACGATCGTGCGATTCGTTGACACCAACATCCTCCTCTACGCGGTGTCGCGCGACCCGGGGGAGGCCCATAAAGCGGAGCGAGCGCGCGGAATTTTGGCCGAGCACGACCTGGCGCTCTCGGTGCAGGTCCTGCAGGAGTTCTACGTCCAGGCAACCAGGGCAAGCCGCCCAGACCCGCTTGGCCACGAGCAGACGGCAAAGCTGGTCGAATCGTTTTTACGCTTCCCCGTTGCGGACATCACGACCAAGGTGCTGCTTGCCGCGCTGGAGACCCGTCACCGCTTCCGGATCTCCTACTGGGATGCCGCGATCCTCGAGGCAGCTCGCGCTTTGGGCTGCGAGACCGTCCTCTCCGAGGATCTGAGCGACGGTCAGGACTACGCCGGCGTGAGCGTGCGGAACCCGTTTCGGCCGAGCGCTTAGCTCGCCAGTAGCGAACGCAGGCTCTCGGTCGCCCAGTATCTCGTGCCGGGCCCGCGGCCGCGCTGCTCGACGAGTCCGCTGTCGAGAAGGCGACGTAGGTCGGCACTCACGGTCGCCGTCGATACGCCTGCCTCTTCGCCATAGCCGGCTCGGTCGGCGCCGCCGACCAGGCTCTGCTCGAGCGCGAGCACGAAGCGGTCGGGCCAGCCGCGGTCCTCAGCCTCGCGTTCGAGGCGCTCCCATCGCGCTCCCGCTTCACGGATCTGATCGAGCCGGCGCTTTGCCTGTGAGATGTGGGCCTCGACGCAGAACCGGACCCAACCGGAGGCATCGCGATCCGGCTGGTAGCTGCCGCCCTGCGCATCGCGCAGGGCGGCGTAGTAGGCGGGCGTGTTCTTGCCCAGGTATTCCTCGATCGAGGAGAACTCCGGCGAGACCATTCCCTCGCGGGCGAGGACGAGCGATTGGACGATTCGCGCGACACGCCCGTTGCCGTCGCGAAAGGGATGGACCGAGACGACGTTGAGATGCGCCATCGCCGCGCGGACGACGACATCGGCATCGCCTTCGTCCGCCTCAAGCCAGTCGACGATCTCCGTCATCAGCTCCGCGACGTCCTCGCCGTCCGGCCCCCGATAGTCGATTCCCCCGTCGGGACCGGTCACCGAGATCGGCCCCGTCCGCCACAGCCCAGGCGATTTGTCGCGCTGGAAGTGGCAGGCGTCGAAATGCAGGTCGAGAATGACCCGGTCGGTCCAGCGGAACCGCGGATGCCGGGCCATTGCCCCGACGTGGTCGATCGCGCGGGCGTAGCAGGCAACCGCGAGGCGGCTCTCGTCTTTGCCGCCACCGGGCACCTCCCCGCCCAGTAAGGCGACCGCTTCGGCGGGGCTGACGCTATAGCCCTCGATCGAGGTCGAGCCCTCGACCGAGCTCGCCGCCACCACGCGCCGCAGCGCCCCCATCCACGGGGCCGTCCGCCCGAGCTCGCCGCCGAGCTCATGGCGCAGGCGGTCCAGCTCGCCGAGTTTGGCGCGAAGGCCCTTCGCGATGGTAGGTGTCGCAAAGATCATCGACAGCATCCTACATGACTAGCAAATCAACATGCTAGTACGCTAATCTGATGCTCTACGGAACAGCCGTTGCCTCGGCCTCTACCTTGCCGCCGCCGCGGGCGGTCGCTGCGCCGCCTTCCTCGCGGGTGAGGCGGTGGGCGAGGTAGACGGGGACGATTGAGATCAGGACGACGATCACTGCGACCGCGTTGACGATCGGCAGCTGGTTGGGGCGGAAGAGGTTGCGGAAGATCCAGATCGGCAGCGTTTCTTCGCCGGCGCCGATCGTGAACGTGGTGACGATGATCTCGTCGAAGGAGAGGCCGAAGGCGAGCAGAGCGCCGGCGCCGAGGGCGCTCCTCAGGTTGGGGAAGGTGATGAAGCGAAAGGTCTGCCAGCTGTGCGCGCCGAGGTCGGCCGATGCCTCCTCGAAGGAGGTCGAGACGCGGCGCAGGCGGGCGACGACGTTGTTGTAGACGACGACGATGCAGAAGGTGGCGTGGCCGACGATCACGGTGAAGAGGCTGAGGTCGACGCCGAGCACCTGGGTGAAGGTGTTGCTGAGGGCGACGCCGGTGATGATCCCCGGCAGGGCGATCGGCAGGATGACCAGGAAGGAGATCGTCTCGCGGCCGAAGAAGCGATGCCGGGCCACCGCCAGCGAGGCGAGCGTGCCGAGCACGATCGCGATCGCCGTCGCCGCCACGCCCGCCTTGAGCGAGGTGACGAAGGCTTCGCGGGCGAACTCGTTTTCGATCGCCTTCGGGAACCAGTCGAGGGTCAGGCCGGGGGGCGGCCATTCGAGGATGTTGCTCGAGTTGAAGGCGTAGATCGCCAGCACGATCAGCGGCACGTAGATGAAGGCCAGCCCGACGCCGACCCCGACGCGGAGCAGAAGTGCCGATCCTCGTGAGAGTCTCATCCGCCCACGGCCCCTAGATGTGCTCGAAGGCGCCCAGCTTGCGGGCGACCATCAGGTAGGCGACCATCACCACGATCGGGACGAGCGCGAGGGCGGAGGCGAGCGGCAGGTTGTTGGAGATGTTGTTGAAGATCACGTTGCCGATGAACTGGTTGTTGGAGACGAGGCGCGGCGTGATGTAGTCGCCGAGGGTGAGGGCGAAGGTGAAGATCGAGCCGGCGATCACCGCCGGGAAGGCGAGCGGCAGGATCACCCGCCGGAAGGTCGTGAAGGGCGAGGCGCCGAGGTCCTCGGAGGCGCTGATCAGCGAGTTGGGGATGCGCTCCAGGCCGGCGTAGATCGGCAGGATCATGTACGGCAGCCAGAGGTAGCTCATCACCAGCCAGACGGCGGTGTTGCCGTAGCCCGGCCCACTCAGCCCAAGCGGTTCGAGCACCCAATCGATGATTCCACCACTGGAGAGCATCGTCCGCCAGGAGAGCACCTTGACCAGGTAGCTCGACCAGAGCGGCACCAGGATCGCGACGACGAGGATCGCCTTGCCGCGGCGGCTCGCCACCTTCGCCATGTAGAAGGCGATCGGGAAGGCGAGCACGGCGTCGGTGACGGTGACGAGCGCCGCGATCAGCACCGTGCGGCCGACGATGTCGCGGTAGACCGGTTCGTTGACGAGCGTTTCGAAGTTTTCGAGGCTGAAGCCCTGGATGACTTCGCCGCTGAGCGGGTCGACCGTCCAGAACCCCGCGATCAGCAATACCGCGAGCGAGCCGAGGTAGCCGATCACCAGCCAGCCGACCGGGCCGGCCAAGAGCACCCCCACCTGGAGGCGGGGGCGCCCGTTGAAGAAGGTTGAGAGTCGCCTGCTCAACCCTTGATCGAGGTCCAGGCCTGGACCCAGTCGTTGTAGTCCTTGCAGTCTTCTTCGCCATTGCCGCAATCGGCCAGCGGCGTCTCCCAGTAGTAGACGCGCTTCCAGAAGGCCGGGTTTTCGGCGTGGTATTTGGCGCAGAAGCCCTTCTCCGCGGTGTGTTCGCAGGCCAAACTCTGGGCCGGTGCCTCGCCGAAGAATTCGGCCACTTCGGCGTTCGCCTGCGGCGAGACGATCCAGTTCATCCACATGTACATGCAATTCGGATGCTTGGCTTCGGAGCTGATCATCCAGGTGTCCGACCACCCGGTCGCGCCCTCGGAGGGGAGGAAGCCCTGGCTCGCCGGGCTCGCCGCCACCGGCTTGCCGGCCCCTTCCAGTTCGAAGTACTGGTACTGCCAGGTGGTGCCGACCTGGCTGTCGCCGCCGGCGAAGGCCTGGATCTGCTTGGCGGCTTCCGACCAGTATTCGCCGACGTAGGGGCGCTGTTCCTTGAGCAGGCTCACGGCCGCTTCGAACTGTTCTTCGTTCAGCTCGTAGGGGTTTTCGATTCCCAGTTCCGGCTGGTGCGCTTTGAGGTAGACGGCGGCGTCGGCGATGTAGCTCGATTCGTCGTAGACGCTGATCTTGCCCTTGTACTTGGCGGCGATCTTCGGATCGAACATCACGTTCCAAGAGGTTGGCGCCGGCTTGACGTCTTCGGAGTTCCACATCAGCAGGTTGGCGCCGCGGCCGTGCGGAATGCCGTAGTGGGTGCCGTCGAAGGTGTTGTAGGGCTGGTTCTTGAGGTCGCTGAAGATCGTCTTGTAGTTGGGGACGAGGCTGACGTTGACCGGGGCGACGTCGCCGCCGGCGACGAGGCGGGCGGTGGCGTTGCCGGAGGCTGAGACGCCGTCGTATTCGCCGGTGCGCATCAGCGACACCATTTCGTCAGAGGTGCCGGCGGTCTTGTCGTTGACCTTGCAGCCCGTCTTCTGTTCGAACGGCTTGCTCCACGGTTCTTCGACGTAGCCGGCCCAGGAGATCAGGTTCACTTCGCCCTCTCCCTTGCCGAGCTTGGACAGTTCTTCGCCGCCCGAGCTGCTGTTGCTGCTGCTTCCGCAGCCGGCGATCAGCAGCATGAAGGCGAGCAGACCGGCGACGACGAGCCACGCCGCTCGTACAGGGTGTGCGTCCTGGGTCCTCACGGGGATTCCTCCTCTGTTGGTTTTCCTCGGACTGCGACCGTGTGCTCCGGGCGCCAGCCCACCAGCACCTCCCTACCCTGCTCAGTGGCCGCCCCGGCCGAGGCGCCCTCCACGTTCTGCCGCACAAGCTGAAGCTCTCCGCCCGCATCGAGGGCGACCGTGTAGCGGGTCACCATTCCGGCATAGGCGACCTCGGCGATCCGGCCCCGTTCGGTCCGCAGGCCGTTCGGCGTGGTCGCGCTGTCGAGCAGCTGGATCTTCTCCGGCCGGATCGTGAAGCGCGAGCCGTCGCGCTCGATCAGGTTGGAGACGCCGACGAAGCCGGCGACGAACTCGGTCTCGGGCTGCTCATAAAGCTCGACCGGCGAGCTGACCTGCTCGATCCGGCCCTCGTTGAAGACGGCGATCCGGTTGCTCATCGTCAGCGCCTCGTCCTGGTCGTGGGTGACGTAGACGAAGGTGATGCCGACGTCGCCCTGGATCGCCTTCAGCTCGATCTGCATCTGCTCGCGCAGCTTCAGGTCGAGTGCGCCGAGCGGCTCGTCGAGCAGCAGGACCCGGGGCCGGTTGACGATCGCCCGGGCCAGGGCGACGCGCTGGCGCTGGCCGCCGGAGAGCTCGGCCGGTTTGCGCTCGCCGTAGCCGGGCAGGCGGACCATCTCCAGCGCCTCGTCGCGCCGCTGTGCCCGCTCGGCCTTGGCGACGCCGGCGATGCGCAGCCCGTAGGCGACGTTCTCGCCAACCGTCATATGGGGAAACAGCGCGTAGTCCTGGAAGACCGTGTTGACCGCTCGGTCGTACGGCGGAACCCCAGTCATGTCCCGTCCGGCCAACTCGATCGTGCCACCGCTCTGATCCTCGAAGCCGGCGATCACGCGCAGCGTCGTCGTCTTGCCCGAGCCGGAGGGGCCGAGCAGGGTGAAGAACTCGCCGGCCTCGATCTCCAGGTCGATGCCCGCAACCGCCCGAACCTCGCCGTAGTGCTTGGTGAGGCCTACCAGGCGGATGTCAGGTGGAGTAGCTACACCATGACGTTATCCGAGTAGTTCAGGAGGTCAAGGACAAAGCCGCCCCGGCCGGTTGGCCGAGGCGGCGTACGGGACACCCCTGCCCCGAAGTGTTTAGACGGATCTCAGAAGCCTGCTGGGTGACGGGCGACGTAGCCGACGTTGTCACGAAGTTCTTCGTGCCAGCGCGGGCCGGTGCCTTCCGAGTCGCCGGCGGTGTCCCAGCGGTAGCCGGCGATCACCGCGTAAGCGTGACCGGCGTTGGCGTAGACCGTGATCCAGCGCCCTTCGCCTTCCAGGCCCCAGTTCTCCATTGGGCCTGAGGGAAGCGGGCTTTCGAGGAATTCCCCGCCGTGCAATGCGTAGCTGACCGAGCCCGAGCAGTCATAGCCGCGATCCCACCAGCGGCCGTGGCCGCCGCCCCAGATGTAGGGCTTGGTGCGGATCCGGTTGGCGGCCGAGACAACGGCCTTGATCCGGGGGGGAGCCGCCTTCGGCGGGATCAGCATGCCGTTGGGCAGCAGTCGCGCTTTCGGCGTCGGGGTGCAGATATCGACTTCGGCAGGCGTCAGACCGCCGCCACCGCAGTTGGCGCTGGCGCCTGCGGGTACGAGCGCGAGGACCATCAGCGCCGCAATTGCGACCAACCCCGCCTTGAGCATTGAACTGTTCTTAGGCAAACCGATCTCCTTCGTCGGCCTACGGGGTTAGCTGTCGGGCTGGCGCTGATAGGAGCCTGCGCCCCCGTCCTATGTCGGACGGGTTAGCCCCGAAAACGTGGTTCCCCCGCTCCCGCGTCGCCAGGTGGCTTGCGGGACTCGGCGTTTCGGTTGTTCGGAACGGCGGGCAGTGTAGCCGATCGCCCGGGCGGATGCTCATAGAAAACAAACATTTTGTGGCCCTTCGCACATTCATCTCGGATTCCTCTCGGCGGGCCGGCTGTTAGCTTGCAGCCCTGGGATGGAACTTTCAGGCCGAACAACCCTGCTCACCGGCGCCACCGGCGGCCTCGGCCGTGCAATTGCGGCGGCGCTGGCCGCAAAGGGCGCCAGGGTGGTTCTCAGCGGGCGCAGCGCGGAGGCGCTGGAAGCGCTCGCGGCGGAACTGCCGGGGGAGGGATATACGGTGCTTTCGGCCGATCTGGCGGAGCCAGGCGCTGCCGGGCAGCTGGCTGCCGATGCCGGGGAGGTCGACGTCCTGGTCGCCAACGCCGGCCTCCCGGGGATGGGCCTGCTCACGGATTTAACTTCCGAGCAGCTGACGCGAGCGCTGCGCGTCAACCTTGAGGCGCCGATGCTGATAGCGAGAGCGCTCTACCCGTCGATGGTGGAGCGCGGCAGCGGCCACCTCGTCTTCGTCTCCTCGCTCTCGGGCAAGGTCGCCAGCCCGCGCAGCTCGATCTACAACGCGACCAAGTTCGGCCTGCGCGGCTTCGCCTTTGGCCTGCGCACCGATCTGGGCCCGCAGGGGATCGGAGTGTCGGTCGTCTCGCCGGGCTTCGTCCGCGAGGCGGGCATGTTTGCCGAGACCGGCGCCAAGCCACCACCCGGGATGGGAACCACGACCCCGGACAAGGTGGCCGCCGCGACGGTCAAGGCGATTGAGCGGAACAAGCTCGAGGCGGTGGTCGCGCCGCTGCAGCTCCGCGCCATGTCCCACTTCGCCCTCGCCACCCCATCCATCTCAGATCGCGCCCAGAGCGGCTCAGCTGGCCAGAAAGCAGCTAAAGCCGTAGACGACGGCCATCCGCCCGACAAGCGCTAGCCAGCGGCCCCTGAGCACCGTTTGCCTAGGATGAAGTCGTGAGCAGTCTCGACTCCTTTGGTGCCCGTTCGGACCTCGACGTAGGTGGCCGGTCTTACGAGGTCTTCCGCCTCGACGCGTTGCAAGAGCGTTTCGACGTGGCACGTCTGCCCTACTCGATCAAGGTCCTGCTCGAGAACGTGCTGCGGCTCGAGGACGGCGTCTCGGCGACGAAGGAGGATGTCGAGGCGATTGCGAGCTGGGACGCCGCCGCCGAACCCAGCGTCGAGATCCCCTACCAGCCGGCGCGGGTGCTGATGCAGGACTTCACCGGCGTGCCCGCCGTGGTCGACCTGGCGGCGATGCGCGACGCGATGGCCGAGATCGGCGGCGACCCGGAGAAGATCAACCCGCTGGTCGACGTCGACCTGGTCATCGACCACTCGGTCCAGGTCGACGCCTTCGGCAACGCGGCCGCCTTCGCGGTCAATGCCGAGCGCGAGTTCGAACGCAACCGCGAGCGCTACTCCTTCCTCAAGTGGGGCCGCGAGGCCTTCGACAACTTCAGCGTCGTGCCGCCGGCGACCGGGATCTGCCACCAGGTCAACCTCGAGCACATCTCCCAGGTCGTCTACAACTCCGAGCGCAGCGGGACGCTGCAGGCCTATCCCGACACCCTGGTCGGCACCGACTCGCACACGACGATGGTCAACGGCCTCGGCGTGCTCGGCTGGGGGGTCGGCGGGATCGAGGCCGAGGCGGCGATGCTCGGCCAGCCGGTCTCGATGCTGCTGCCGCAGGTCGTCGGCTTCAAGCTCGGCGGCGAGCTGCCGCAGGGGGCGACCGCGACCGACCTGGTCCTGACCGTGACCGAGATGCTGCGCGAGCACGGCGTCGTCTCCAAGTTCGTCGAGTTCTACGGCCCCGGCCTGGCCACGCTCGGGCTCGCCGACCGGGCGACGATCGGCAACATGTCGCCGGAGTTCGGCTCGACCTGCGCGATCTTCCCGATCGACGCCGAGACGCTGCGCTACCTGGAGCTGACCGGGCGCCCGACCGAGACGCTCGACCTGGTCGACGCCTACGCCCGCGCGCAGGGGATGTTCGTCGACGCCGGCTCCGAGGACCCGGTCTTCTCGGCGACGCTGGAGCTGGACCTTGGCGAGGTCGTGCCGAGCATCGCCGGGCCCAAGCGTCCCCAGGACCGGGTGCCGTTGGTCGAGGCGAAAGATGCCTTCCTCGAGGCGATGCAGGAGTTCGACCCCGAGGCCGCAGAGCAGATGGGCAACGGCATCGACGAGGCCGGCGAAGAGTCCTTCCCCGCCTCCGACCCACCGGCCGAGGACCACGACGACGAGCGCGGCAGGCCGCGGCCGGCGCTCAGCGGTGCGCCAGCGGCGACGCTCGATGGCGGCAGCGGGGATGCGATCGAGGTCACTCTCGAGGACGGCACGACGGTCGAGCTCGACCACGGCCGCGTCGTGATCGCGGCGATCACCAGCTGCACCAACACCTCCAACCCCTCGGTGATGATCGGCGCCGGACTGCTCGCCCGCAACGCGGTGCAGCGCGGCCTCAAGCGCAAGCCCTGGGTGAAGACGTCGCTGGCGCCGGGCTCGACCGTGGTCACGGACTACCTCGACAAAGCCGGGCTGACCGAGTACCTGAACCGGCTCGAGTTCAATCTGGTCGGCTACGGCTGCACGACCTGCATCGGCAACTCGGGGCCGCTGCCGGCGGAGATCTCGGCCGCGGTCGAGAAGAACGACCTGGCGGTCTGCGCCGTGCTGTCGGGGAATCGCAACTTCGAGGGCCGGATCAACCAGGACGTCAAGGCGAACTATCTGGCGAGCCCTCCCTTGGTCGTCGCCTACGCTCTCGCCGGCCGAATGGATCTCGATCTGACCAGCGAGCCGCTCGGTGAGGACGACCAGGGCGAGCCCGTCTTCCTGCGCGACATCTGGCCCGACCCGGCCGAGATCAAGGAGCTGGTCGGTCGCTCGATCGCTTCGGAGATGTTCACCCGCAACTACGGCGGGGTGCTGGAGGGGGACGAGACCTGGAAGGCGGTCGAGGTGCCGGAGGGCGACCGCTACACCTGGCCGGACTCGACCTATGTGCGCAAACCGTCTTTCTTCGAGGGGATGCCGGCCGAGCCGCCCCCGGTCGAGTCGATCGCCGGCGCCCGGGTGCTGGCGCTGCTTGGCGACTCGATCACGACCGACCACATCTCACCCGCCGGGGCGATCAAGAAAGCGAGCCCGGCCGGGCAGTGGCTGATCGAGCAGGGAGTGGAGCCGCGCGACTTCAACTCCTACGGCTCGCGGCGGGGCAACCACGAGGTGATGATCCGCGGCACGTTCGCCAACATCCGGTTGCGCAACCTGCTGCTGGAC
>DAIRWC010000041.1:1725-10263 GCA_036802505.1 Solirubrobacterales bacterium | reverse complement strand
CCATCTGGGCAGCGGAACGGCGGTCTGCGAGCTGCGGGTTGCGGTCAACAGCCGGCGCAAGGACGGCTCCACCGGCGAATGGGTCGACAAGCCCAACTACTTCAACGTGACCGTCTGGGGCGCGCAGGGCGAGAACTGCGCCAACTACCTATCCAAGGGCCGGCCGGTTGCGATCGAAGGCCGCCTCGACTGGCGCGAGTGGGAGGCCAAGGAGGGCGGCGGCAAACGACAGGCGGTGCAGATAATCGCCAACTCCGTTCAGTTCCTCGGCTCGCGCGACGGTGCGGGCGGTGGCGGCAATGGCAACGGTGGCGGTGGGTTCACGCCGCAGAGCGATACCCCAGCCGACCCCAGCGACTTCGACGCCGCTCCGGCTGGTGGCGGTGGTGGCGGCAGCGACGACGACATCCCCTTTTAGCCCCGGTCTGTAGGATCCCGGGCCGCAATGGCCCGAGATAGAGAAAACAGTGGCGACTCGCCGCGCCGCGGACGGCGCGGTGCAGACCGCGTCAGGCCGCGTAAATACACGCGGATCAACTCCGAGGCGGTCGACTACAAGGATCTCAACCTGCTGCGGCGCTTCCTCTCCGACAAGGGGAAGACGCGCGGGCGGCGGGTAACCGGGCTTTCGCGCAAGCATCAGCGACAGCTCTCGGTGGCGGTGAAGCGGGCGCGCGAGATCGCCCTGCTGCCCTACGTCGGAGAGCGCTGATGGCACAGGCGATCCTCCTCGAGGACGTCGAGAGCCTCGGACAGCGCGGCGAACCGATCGATGTATCGCCCGGCTATCTCCGCAACTACCTGATCCCGCGCAAGCTCGCCGCACCGGCGACGCCGGGTGCCCTGGAGCAAGCGCAGCAACGCCAGGCGGCAACCGAAAAGGCAGAAAAGGCGCGGGCGGAACGCGAAGAGCAGGCGGCCTCACTGCTTTCCAAAACCGTGCTGACGATCCATCAGCGCGCGGACGACGGCGGCAAACTGTTCGGCTCCGTCGGCGCCAAGGAGATCGTCGATGCGATCCGCGAGGCACGCGATCTGCGCGTCGACCGCCGCAAAGTGCGCCTCGAGCAGCCGATCCGCGAGATCGGCACCCACATGGTCGAGATCGAGCTCGCCGACGGCACGGTCGCCTCGGTGAAGACGATCGTCGCCGAGGAGAGCTAAAAGCGCCAGCTTCGCGGCGTTAGGCTCCCCCGGGTGGCCTCGCTGCGCTTTCCAACTCGCCTGACCCGTCGCGCCAGGGCGCGAACCCGGTTTCGCTGGGGACGGTCGGAGCGGGCGACGGTAGGGCTGGCTGCAGTGGCGCTCGGTGGCGCCGGGACGGTCCTCGTCGGTCAGTTCGGGCGCCTGCTGCGCCGCCGCACGCACGAGCGTGAAAACGGAGAGCCGCTGGTCGAAGCAGCCCCGGCTGCGGCCCTGGACACGGTCGGCGTCGCGGTGAGTGGCTATGCGGCGACCCCGCGCAGCGAGACGGTGCTGTTCAACCTGCTTGCCGGCTTCCTTGGTTCTTTCGCGCTGGTGCGAGTCTCGACCTGGGGCATTCGCGACCAGTGGTGGCCGTTCCGCGAGGTCAGCGTCGGCGGCCGCCACATCCACCACTTCGTCCCGGGGATTCTGCTGGCCTTTGGGGCCGGCACCGCGGCACTGCTGACCGACGACGAGGCTCAGGAAGACCGCCTGGCGATCGCGATGGGCGCCGGCATGGGCCTTACCTTCGACGAGGCGGCGTTGCTGCTCGACCTGCGGGACGTCTACTGGACCCGTGAGGGTCTGCTCAGCGTCCAGCTGAGCCTCGGCGCCACGGCGATCCTCAGCATCACGATCCTCACCCAGCGCATGCTGCGCCGCGGTGAGAGGCGGCAGGAGGAAGCCGGTCAGATACCTGCAGCTGAGTAGCGATAAGGGCGATCAGCGCCGTGCATACTCCGCCGGAAAACAGGATGAGCACATGGTTCAAGGAGTCGAGTCGCTGATCGAAACGCTCCTCCATCCGCTCGAAGCGTTCATCGATTCGGTCGAACCCCGCTTTCATCTCGCCGCGGAACGCCCCGAATTCCTCTTTCATCTCAGTCCGGACCGCCCCGAATTCTTCCTTCATCTCGCCGCGGACCGCTTTGAACTCGGTTCGCATCTCGAGATGCAAAGCGTCGACCTTGCCGTTGAGGTCGTCCATCCGGTCGTCGGTCCAGCTCTCTCTCATCGCCTCCATTCTTGCACCGTAAACGTTGCGACGTCGCAAGTGGCGCGCTGATTGAAAATCTTCCGCCCCATCTCTGTCACAACTTTCGCGCGGGCGGGCGAACTTCTTTCCCCGGTGGTTGCAGGGAGACGGGTCGTGGGGCAGGGGACGCTCTGGTTTGCTTGGCGACCGGAGCGAATCCGCCGCCCCGGCCCCTTAACTAGACGTAGATGCCGCAGCCTTCCGCCACCCACGTTCCGCCCCAGAACATCGAGGCCGAGGAATCGGTGCTCGGTTCGATGCTGGTCGCCGAGCCGGCGCTGAGCCGCGTCATCGACGAGGTCAAGCTCAACGGCGAAGACTTCTACCTGGAGAAGCACGCGGCGATCTTCCGCGCCGTCCACGATCTCTACGCCGACTCCAAGCCGGTCGACGAGCTCAGCGTCTGCGAGGCGCTTGTCCAGCGCAACGAGATCGACGAGGCGGGCGGCAAGCACTACGTCTCCGAGCTGGCGGCGAAGGTGCCGGCGGCCGGCAACGCCAAGCATTACGCGGAGATCGTCCAGCAGAACTCGCTGCTGCGGCGGCTGCTCGGCGCCGGCCAGGAGATCCAGGGCTGGGTCCACGAACGCGAGGGCGAACCGCGCGAGCTCTCCGAGCGCGCCGAGCGGCTGCTCTTCGAAGTCGCCCATAAAGAGCAGGCGAGCGACTTCCGCCAGCTCTCCGAGATCCTCCACGACGAGGTCGACCGGCTGGAGAAGCTCTCGACCGGCGAGCTGGAGCTGACCGGCACGCCTTCCGGCTTCCGCGACATCGACTCGATCACGGGAGGTTTTCAACCCGGCAACCTGATCATCGTCGCTGCGAGACCGGCGATGGGAAAGAGCGCGATAGTTGCGAATATTGCAGAGAATGTTGCGGTAAAGCGGGGGATGCCGGTCGCCTTCTTCTCGCTCGAGATGTCGGAGGTGGAGCTGGCGCAGCGCTTCATCGCCTGCCGGGCGCGGATCTCGGGCGACAAGCTGCGCAAGGGCCAGGTCGCACAGAAAGACTGGCCGAAGGTGGTGCGGGCCTGCAACGAGCTGGAGGAGGCGCCGCTCTGGTTCGACGACTCCTCCGACCTCGGCCTGCTCGACCTGCGCGCGAAGGCGCGGCGGCTGCACGCGCAGACCCAGGACCAGGGCGGGCTCGGACTGATCATCGTCGACTACCTGCAGCTGATGCGAGCCGACGACATGCGTGCCAACCGGGTCGAGCAGGTTGGCCAGATGAGCCGTGGCCTGAAGATCCTCGCCCGCGAGCTCGAGGTGCCGGTACTGGCGATCTCCCAGCTCTCGCGCGCGCCCGAGCAGCGCAGCCCGGCGAAGCCGATGCTCTCCGACCTGCGCGAGTCTGGCTCGATCGAGCAGGACGCGGATCTGGTCGCCTTCCTCTTTCGTGAGGACTACTACCGCGATCCCGAAGACGAGCCCGACGGGCTGGCCGACGTGATCATCGCCAAGCATAGGAACGGGCCGATCGGCGCGCCGAAGCTCGTCTTCCTCGACCGCTTCCCCAAATTCGCCGACTTCTCCGGCCACGAGCGACCGGTCGAGCAGCCTGCCGAGGAAGAGCCGCCGCTCGAGGATGCCGCGGCCGCTGGGCCTGAGTTCTGATGGCCTCGCGACCGCGTAACGAACCGTTCGCCGAGCAGGCGTGTCCACTGGCCATATGTGACGGCTCCGGCTGGATCCTTGGCCCCGAAGACGTCGCCCGGGCGTGCGAGTGCCGCGAGCCGCGGTTGAAACGGGGGCGCGTCCGCGGCGTGGCCTCTGCGATCCCACCTCGCTATCGCGGCGTCTCCTTCGACCGCCCCCCGGTCAGCGACATGAAGCGCGATATGAGCACCCGTCACGTCGTCAACGCCGTGCAGAGCTTCGTCGACGACCTCGACGAGAACCTCGCCGCCGGCAAGGGGATGTGGCTGATGGGGAACACCGGCACCGGCAAGACGACGCTGGGGATGCTGGCGGCGAAGACGGCCCTGGCGGCTGGGCGAACGGTCGCCGTCTACTTCACGCCGAAGCTGCTGACGCAGATCCGCCAGACCTACCAGGCGACCGATTCCGAGGACGCCTACGACGCCTTCTTCAGGCGGCTGACCTCGGTCGACCTCCTCTACATCGACGACCTCGGCTCCGAGCGCCATACCGACTGGGTGGTCGAGCAGCTCTATGCGCTGGTCAACGAGCGCTACGAGAACCAGCGCTCGATGCTGGTCACCAGCAACTCCGCGCGGGACGTCGAGGAAGGACGCAAGCAGCTCGAGGACCAGATCGGATCGCGCACGGTCTCACGCCTGATCGAGATCTGCGACGACCCCCTTCCCTTGTTCGGCCCGGACCGGCGCGAGCAGGCGCGCGCGGTCGGCGCGTAGAACCAGGCACAATCCCCTGCCGTCATGCCAGGAGTGGTCATAGTCGGCGCCCAGTGGGGCGATGAGGGGAAGGGGAAGGTCGTCGACCTGCTCGCCGACCGCGCCAGCGCGATCGTGCGCTTCCAGGGCGGCAACAACGCCGGCCACACGATCGTCCGCGACGGCGAGGAGTTCAAATTCCACCTGATCCCCTCCGGCATCCTCTACCCGGACAAGATCTGCGCGATCGGCAACGGGGTCGTGCTCGACCCCGCCATCCTGCTCGGCGAGATCGACGGGCTGAAGCGCCGCGGCATCGACGTCGGCAACCTGCGGATCTCCGCCAACGCCCACTTGGTCATGCCCTACCACGTGCTGCTCGACACGGCGGGAGAGGTGATGCTGGGCAAGCTCTCGATCGGCACCACGCGGCGTGGCATCGGTCCCTGCTACGCCGACAAGGCACTGCGGCTCGGCATCCGCGTCCAGGACCTGCTTGACGAGAAGATCCTGCGCAAGAAGATCATGGCGGCGCTCGAGCCCAAGCAGCAGGCGCTGCGCGAACTCTCGGTGCAGCGGCGCAAACTGCGCAAGGAGGCCGGCGAGGGGGCGCGCGAGGGCGCCGACCAGTCGGTCGCCGCGGCGCCCGACCCCCGCCTCGACCTGCACGCGATGACCGAGGAGTTCACTGCCTACGGCCACCGGCTCGAGCCCCACATCGCCGATACCGCACGCCTCTGTTGGGAAGAGCTCGACAACGGCCGCACGGTTCTCTTCGAGGGCGCCCAGGCGACCCTGCTCGACCTCGATCACGGCACCTATCCCTTCGTGACCTCCTCCAACCCGATCGCCGGTGCCGCAACCGTCGGGGCGGGCATCGGGCCGGCCGACATCGACGAGGTCTGGGGGGTCGCCAAGGCATACGCGACGCGGGTCGGCGCTGGGCCCTTCCCGACCGAGCTCGACGACGCGGTCGGCCGGCACATGCTCGAGCGCGGCCACGAGTACGGGACGACCACCGGGCGCGAGCGGCGCTGCGGCTGGATGGACCTGGTCGCCCTGCGCTACGCGGTGCGGCTCAACACGATGAGCGCGCTGACGATCACCAAGCTCGACGTGCTCAGCGGGATCGGCCCGCTGAAGGTCGCGGTGCGCTACCGCTCTCGCGAGGGAGCGATTTTCGAGACCTTCCCCTACCACCAGTCGATCCTCCACTCGGCCGAGCCCGAGTACGAGGAGTTGCCCGGCTTCGACGCCGACCTGACCGGCTGCCGCAGCGAGGCCGACCTGCCGGCCGAGGCGCGGGCCTATCTCGACTTCATCGCCGACTTCGTCGACGTCCCGATCCGCCTGGTAGGCGTCGGCCCGAGCCGTGACCAGGTGATCTGGATTGGCGGAGAACCGGAGGTGCTTTAAAGTCGTGGTGTGGCTACCGGTAGACGCACCGCTAAGTTGAACGAGCGGCTGCCCCGGGGCCGTCATGGGCTACCGCGGGAGGCGGTGACGGAGTCCCAGCAGCGGCGGATCCTGCAGGCGATGATCGAGGTTGTCGCCGAGCGTGGCTACCCCGAGACGCGTGTGGTCGACGTGATCGGCGTCGCCGGCGTGTCGAGAAAGACGTTCTATGAGCTGTTCGCCAGCAAGGAGGACTGCTTTCTCGCCGCCTACGACGTCCTGCTCGGCAACCTGCTCGGCGACACGGCGCGGGGATTCGAGTCGAAGCCGGGCTCGCCCTGGGCCGAGCGCGTCGCGGCGGGCCTGGCGGAGCTGCTCAAGCACCTCGCCGAGCATCCCGACGAGGGCCGCTTCGCGATCGTCGAGGTGCTGGCCGCGGGGCCGAAGGCCCTTGCCCGCCGCGACGCCGCGTTGCGGCAGTTCACCGGATTTCTCGATGCCGGCCGGGCGGAGACGTCGGTCGAGCTGCCTGGCATCACCTCGCTCTCGCTCGCCGGAGGCATCAACGAGCTGCTCTACAGCGAGATCCTCCACGGGGCGTCCGCCCGCCTTCCCAGCCGCCTTCCGGACCTGATGTTCTGGATCACGCTGCCCTTCCTGGGGCCCGAAGGGGCAGCGGAGGAGCGCGAGCGGGTGCGCCTCTCCATGCTCGACGGCTGACTTTCCTGGCTGTGCAGCCGCTCTTTTGCCCGGCCGGCCGGGTTTAGGCATCAGCGAGGGCGGGGAGTCTGGAATCGATGTCACAAAGGGGAAAGAGTTGTCATGCGTAGAAATAACTTGCTGGTTGTGCTCGCCCTCGGCGCGATATTGGCGCTTGGCGTCGCCTCGATCGCTGCCGCCACCCAAATAACCCTGCGCGCGGGCAACCTGATCCTCACCTTCGGTGGCAACGTGTCGCCAAAGGCGCTGCCGAAGCGGAACTTCGCACCAGCCAGCGCCAAGGTCTACGGCAAGATCAAGACCTCAGACGGTACGCATCCTTCGGCTTTCCGGGAAGCGATCTTCGACGTCGACAAGAACGTCTTGGTGAACTCGAAAGGGCTGCCGGTCTGCAGGGCGGGCCAGCTCGAGGCGCGGGACACCAAGGCGGCAAAGCGGGTCTGCGGCAAGGCGACGGTCGGCAGCGGTTCCGCCCACGCCGAGATCGCCTTCCCGGAACAGGCGCCGATCAGGGTTCCCAGCCCGCTGATCGTCTTCAACGGCGGCACCCACGGCGGCAAGACGAAGCTGCTTCTCCATACCTTTATCACCGTGCCGGCGCCGACCGCGATCGTTACCACGGTGACGCTGACGAAGGTCCACAAGGGGCGCTTCGGCCTGCACGGAGTCGCCAGGATCCCCGTGATCGCCGGCGGCAGCGGTTCGGCGCTCGACTTCAGCTTCAAGGTCCAGCGCTCCTACCGGTTCAAGGGCAGGAAGCAGAGCTTCCTGCAAGCACGGTGCCCCGACGGCAAGTTCAAGGTGAGAACGACCAAGACCCTCTTCAAGAACGAAGCGCATACCCCCGGGGTGGCGCCGCAGACGGTGCTCAGCGGAGGGCTGGTTACGCCATGCAAGCCGCATGGCTAGCCTTCCTTCCGCCTTCATTCCACCCCGATCCATGCGCTGGTAGCGTTGGAGTGGGACAAACATGGCTTTCAATGGCCGCAGCTCAGACGGGCAGGGCCAAAAAGGAGAGAGAAAAGAATGCGTAGAAACCTGATGCTGGCATTGGCCCTGGCAGCGGTGCTGTCGCTGGGCGTGGCAGCCGTCGCGAGTGCGGTAAGCACCACGTTGCGGGCCGGCGACCTGGTCGTCACCTTCGGCGGCACCACTTCGCCAAAGGCACTGTCGAAGACCAAGTACACGCCGGTCGTCGCGAACCTCTTCGGCAAAGTCTCGACCAGCGATGGCACCCATCCGCCGGCCTTCAGGGAAGCGAAGGTCGAAATCGACAAGGACGTGAAGGTCAACGTCAAGGGCTTCCCAGTCTGCAAAGCGGGCCAGCTTGAGGCGCGTGACACCAAGGCCGCGAAGCAGGTCTGCGGCAAAACCATCCTCGGCGAAGGCACGGCGGAAGCCGAGATCGCCTTCCCCGAACAGAAGCCGATCAAAGTTCCGAGCCCGCTGCTCGTCTTCAACGGCGGCGAAAAGGGCGGCAAGATCACGCTGCTGATTCACACCTTCATCACGGTGCCCGCCCCGACCGCGATCGTCACCACGGTCACGATCAAGAGGAAGGGCAGCGGCATCTCGACCGTCGCGAAAATCCCGGTCATCGCCGGCGGCAGCGGCTCCGCGCTCAGCTTCAACTTCAAGCTGGGCAAGACCTACTCCTACAAGGGCAAGAAGGTCGGCTACTTCGAAGCCAAATGCCCGGACGGGGTCTTCAAGGTGAACGTCCAGAGCTCGGTCTTCAAGAACGAAGCGCATACGGCCGGGCAGGAAAGCGCGTTCAACCTCAAGGGCAAACTCGCCGTGCCCTGCACGCCGAAGGGCTAGTTACTTAGGGCATACGGGCTTCGTCTGA